>CALGJW010000377.1 GCA_937930025.1 uncultured Saprospiraceae bacterium
AGGTTCCAGTATGTCCAACTTTATACTTCTTTTTTTTGAGAAAATACTTTAAAGAACCTCTGATTTTATTACAAATATCAAAGGATGTCCAGGTTTTTGGTTTATTCACTAATAGTAAAGCTCCTTCCTGAAAATCAATTGTTTCTAAGTCCTTTGTGGGAGTAATCATTTAACGCGTTATTGTCCAGATTATGGCTGCAATACCTACAATAAAACAGTAATAAGCAAAGTAGCTTAGCTTGCTGGCTTTTACAATTTTGATCATCCAAGTACAGGCTAGGATTCCTGTAAAGAACGCAGCAATAAATCCAACTGATAGCGGTAATAAGATTTCTTGGGAATAAGTTATCTCTCCAGATAAAATGTCCTTAGCCATTTTTCCTAAGATCAAGGGAATGACCATTAAGAATGAAAACCTTGCTGCCTTGGCTCTATCCACCCCAAGTAAAACTGAAGTAGAAATAGTCGCTCCAGATCTCGAGATGCCCGGCAAAATGGCAATAGCCTGTGATAATCCAATTAATACAGCATCCCAAAAACTAACATCTTTCTCCGTGTGTTTTGCGCGATCTGCAAGAAATAGAATTGCTCCGGTAACTATCAACATAGCTCCAACTAGCAATAAATTTTTGCTAAACAAAGATTCTATTTGTTCTTCGAACATCAATCCAACAAAAACAGCTGGAATCATTGAAAGCACAATTTTTACCGCAAACCAAAATGAATCGTTGAGTTTAAATTGAAAAAGACCTCGGAATATCTCTGCAATATCTTTTCTGAAAACTAGGATGGTACTGAGTGCAGTGGCCGCATGCAATACTACCGTCATTAACATGCTCTGCTCTCCAACGGAAGTATCATTCATAATGAATTTAGCCAATTCGAGGTGTCCAGAACTACTTACTGGTAGAAATTCCGTAAGCCCTTGGATGATACCCAAGATGATCGCTTTTAACAATTCCATCGTCTGTTATATTATTTCTTGAAAATGGCAAAGATATTAACCACTAGACCTGAGAGTATTAACAAAGGCGCTAAAATAGTAATGCGCGCTGAGTAAGTAATGGATGGATCCCATTCGTTTGGATCAGGTTGCTTGCCACCAAGCATCATGATCATTCCTAAAAGGATAAGCCCAGCACCAATGGCCATATACATGAAATTGGTTTTGTTAAACAGCATTGGCGCGTTGTTCCCTACAACTTGTGATTTTTTACCACTTGTCTTTGAAACAGTAGGAGTAACTACTTTTTTCCCCTTATTGGTGGTTATTACTGTCTTTTTCGCTGTTTTCTTTGTCATTTGATGCTTATTTCAACTCCTGCAAAGGTAATTATTTAATTTATACGCTGAGAATCGGTTTTTGATTACTGTCTGTACTTAATTTCCCTAATACGCTTCGTCTATTCTCATATTCAAGTACTTTTTGATCACGACTTGGGTACTAACCAAATATATGAAAATGCCCATCAACATAAGGCCGGCAAATAGGAAAATCAACTTAGAGGTATTCTCTAAGTAAGCCACTTCAGGGAGCTGATAATGAATTAACAAAAGAATACCTAATAAGGCCGATAAAGCAAGCATAGATGAAATAATTCCATTGGTAAATGCTTGCCACAGGTATGGCTTTTTAATATATCTCCTAGTAGCTCCCACCAACTGCATGTTTTTTATCAACATTCGATTGCTGTAGAGTGAAAGTCGTATTGTATTGAATATCAGGCTTACCGCCACAATTAGAAAAAGAAGACCAATGGCAATTGCAATGGCGGTACCCTTCCTTAAATAGTCATTTATGTTGCTTAACATTCCCTCCTGAATATACACCGCTTGAATCAAAGGGTTCCCTTCTAGCACTTTTTTGGTTTTGGCAATCTCCTCTTCAGAATCATGTTCTCCGTTTAATTTGAATTGTAAAATGTCGAATAGCGGATTATCAAAACCAAAGGTGGAAAGATCTTTTCCAAACTCCTTACTCAACATATAGGCCCCTCGATCTTTAGAGGTATAAGTCAAGGAGCCAGGCTTGACAAAAGGACCAAGATTAATGCTTTCTTTCAGAATTTTTATTTGATCATTAGTGACAGCTGGCTTGATTTCTATTAGCACCGAAATGTTTTCTTTGAAATAATTAACCAGGCTGTTGGTTTGTATGTAGGTGAGGCCGATAATACCCAATAGTAGGAGAACTAGGGCAACCGAAATGATAGAATAGCCAAATGAGGTTCTTTGTTTTATTGCCAAAACACTTATTTAATGTAGGTTAAAGGTAGCAATATGAGGCATTTTAAATCGTTTTGGCTAATAGAATTATATTTGAGCATAATTTCATAGGCGATTATGATTTAATATTTTACGGACCTATTAGAAAGGAATTTTAACGAATGATAAAAACAGGCACTTTATTATTTCTTATGAGTTTAACATCTTTAGCTCATGCGCAAGTTAGAGTTGAAAATGCCTCCTTCGAGGGAGAAGCCCAAGATGCGACCACTCCTGTGAGTTGGCATCCTTGTGAAGTAGAAACTACACCAGACATTATGCCGGGTATTTGGGGGGTTCATTTGGAGGCTGCAGAAGGGGAGACCTACATGGGGTTGATTACAAGAAAAATTGGAACTTGGGAATCAGTAGGCCAACGATTGGTAGAACCATTGAAATCTGGTGAATGTTATTCCTTCAGTATAGAATTAGCTCATTCTGCCACTTATGCCGGCTATAACATGCCCGTTAAATTCATTGCTTGGGGCGGTAACCGGAAATGTAACAAGGATCAAATACTTGGAGAAGTAGCCTATGTGGATCATCAGAATTGGCGCAGATATGATTTCAAATTTACCACATCCACTGAGATTAATTATCTCATTTTAGAAGCCCACTACATGGATGGCCTTTCCTTTTCTTACAAAGGAAATATTCTAGTGGATAACTGCAGTGATTTTCGCCCTTGTCGCAGGGCTAGCTTAGATTAAATTTATTCCTCTAACATTTGAATTCCAGAGGACTTTAGCAAAGCCATAAAACGTTCTTCCAAATCTTGAATTTCTTTCCGAATATCCTTTCGATCTCTTTTTTCGGTTTTATCCTCTGCTTGAATAGAGTTTACCTTTTTTTGCAGCTGATCCCGTTCTTGCATTAGTTCTTTCAGCTTTTCCTTCAAATTAGTATCCTCAGTAGGTTGAGCTTCAATATTGGCCATTACTGCAGACATTTTGGCTAAAACTCGATCCAATTTTCCTTCACTGAATTTTTCAGTTTCACTTTTGATAACACCGCCTACAGACTTACCAATCTCTTTAACGCCATCAACTATTTTTTGAGAGCTTTCCTTCTCTGCTGCATCTCCAAGGAAGTAATTGTAACCAATAACGGCAGCAACTAATAGGACTCCAATTTTAATCAAATTCTTTATCATGTGTACTTGCTTTAAATTTCCCGCAAATTACTAAGAAAATAGCTAATTTTGCACGCTTTATACTAGGTAGTTTTCATTGAGCTTCCAGTAAATAAAATCTTTAGTAGCAGACAATTATGGAATATAATCCAAGGGCAATTGAATTGAAATGGAGGGAATATTGGAATGAACACCAGATTTACAAGGTGGACATTGATCAGACCAAGCCTAAATTTTACGTTTTAGATATGTTTCCGTATCCTTCTGGATCTGGTTTGCATGTGGGTCATCCACTGGGCTACATCGCCTCAGATATTTTTTCCAGATATAAAAGACTTAAAGGATTCAATGTTTTGCATCCAATGGGTTATGATGCATTCGGATTACCGGCAGAACAATATGCCATTCAGACGGGTGTGCATCCTGCTGTATCAACGGCTGATAATATAAAACGATATCGAGCTCAACTTGACAATATTGGATTCTCCTTTGATTGGTCCCGCGAAGTGCAAACCTGTGATCCTAATTATTACAAGTGGACCCAATGGATTTTTATAAAGCTTTTTGAACATTATTACGATAATGATGAAAACAAGGCTTGTTCCATTGAAGGTTTGAAAAAGAAATTTGCTATTAGAGGAAGCGAGGGGGTAAATGCTGCTCATAGTTTTGAAGGTAATTTTTCCGCTTCTGATTGGAGTGGATTCACTCCAAAAGAGCAAGACGAAATTTTGATGAACTATCGTTTGGCCTATCGTAAAACTAACTTTGTAAACTGGTGCGAAGAGTTGGGTACTGTTTTGGCCAATGATGAAGTAGTCAATGGTGTATCAGAACGTGGTGGTCATTCTGTTGAACGCAAACCCATGTTGCAATGGTCATTGAGGATTACGGGCTATGCAGAACGATTATTAAATGATCTGGATACCCTTGAATGGACAGATGCCTTGAAAGCCATGCAGCGCAATTGGATTGGACGTTCAGAAGGGGCACAACTATTTTTTCAAATAGAAAATTCTGAAGAAAAAGTGGAAGTCTTTACAACTAGACCAGATACTATTTTCGGAGCAACATTTATGGTTCTAGCGCCAGAACATCCGCTGGTTGCAAAATTAACTACGACCGATCAACAATCAGAAGTTGACGAATATCTAAAATATGCCGGCGCCCGTTCTGATCGCGAGAGAATGTCAGAAACGAAAGAAAGCACCGGTGCTTTTCTCGGCGCCTATGCCGTGAATCCTTTCAATGAAGCAAAAATTCCAATTTGGATTTCTGATTATGTGTTGATGGATTATGGTACAGGTGCAATAATGGCTGTTCCATCTGATGACGATCGGGATCATGCCTTTGCCACAAAGTTTGGATTAAAGATCATAGAAGTAATCGATAAATCAGATTATCCTGCAGCGACGAAAAACGATAAATTGGGTAAGATGATTAATTCTACTTTTTTGGATGGCATGGAAGTTCCCGCTGCCATTACCGAGATGTTGAATAGAATTGAATCTGTCGATTTAGGGAAAAGAAAGATTAATTATAGACTCAGAGATGCCAACTATTCTAGACAACGATATTGGGGTGAACCATTTCCGATATCCTATGATGCAGAAGGCATTCCACATGCAAATGATTTCGAAAGTCTTCCCTTGCATTTGCCGGACTTAGAGAATTTTAAACCAGCAGCAGGAGGGAAGTCACCCTTGGCGCGACTTGACAAATGGGTTAATTTTCAAGAAGACTGGTCAAGAGAAACAGACACCATGCCTGGATTTGCTGGATCATCTTGGTACTTTCTACGATACATGGATGCCAACAATGATGAAGCCTTTGCTTCTGAAGAGGCTTTAAATTATTGGAAAGATGTCGATTTGTATGTGGGAGGAACAGAGCATGCAGTTGGCCACTTGATGTATTCCAGATTCTGGCATAAGTTCTTGTACGATCTTGGAAAAGTTCCTACGAACGAACCATTCAAAAAGTTGATCAACCAAGGGATGATCCAAGGAGTGATCGAGATGGTTTATATGCAAAAAGAAAAGGTTGATGGTGTGCATCGATTTCTATGTGCCGATATAGCTAAGGCTGAAATGGAAGCCAAAGGAACTGAATTCGTTCGGATTCCAGTTCATGTGGATTTCGTTTCGGATTACGGATCAACTAAATCTCATTTGAATATAGATGGGATGAAAAAATTTATTGACTGGCGTCCGGAATATGAAAATGCCATTTTTGAATGCGGCCTAGGAATCTATCAAGGAGGCTCGTTTACTTCAAAAGGAGATGCTGTCGATTCTCATCTTAATACCCATTCAGAAATAGGGAAAATGTCTAAGCGATATTTCAACGTGATTAACCCAGATGATGTCGTTGAAAAATACGGGGCAGATTGTTTCAGAATGTATGAAATGTTTTTAGGGCCGATCGAGCAATCAAAGCCATGGGACACCCAAGGAATAGATGGGGTTTCTAAATTTTTAAGAAAGCTGTATTCCCTTTATTATGATGAAGCAGGAGAATGGAAAGTGACTGATGAAGAAGCGGACAAAGACGGCTTAAAAATATTGCATACGCTGATTAAAAAAGTTGAGCATGACATTGATCGGTTTTCATTCAACACTTGTGTAGCTGCCTTTATGATAGCAGTAAATGATTTGAAAAAAATCAAATGCCATAAGCGCGCGATTCTTGAACCGCTTGCAATTTTAATGGCTCCCTTTGCACCGCATTTATCAGAAGAGTTATGGAAAGGACTTGGAGGGCACGAAAAAATGAAAACCGTGCAAGATGCTTCTTTC
>CALGJW010000378.1 GCA_937930025.1 uncultured Saprospiraceae bacterium
AGCCATAAACCACTGATAATTAATTGATTACAATTAGGTGAACGGTAAAAGAAGTTCGGTGAATGGTAAAAAAGTGAGCATTTTGCCCCTATTTCATCGAGCTAAACAAAAGAGGTTGGGAATCTTTGAAGATAGGAGGAATTTATAAAGAGCGATGACCGTTTTTAGCTTTCCTATAGGCATTTCTATGTTTAAGATCTCCGATGTAGGATTTAGGATTAATCGAAAATCCTAACTCCTACATCAAAAATCTTAATTCTGTCTAAATTTTGAATGCCGTCCAATTTTTTTTGTAAAAAGCTCAATAGAGCTTTCAAATAAGAAAGGCACTACTCCCCTTCTTTTTTCGGAATTACTACTGTCACTTCTTCACTGAGGGCAGATTTTTTGCCTGTTTCGAAAACGACCATCAGGGCGTAGCGGTAGGACTTATCATTCTCTATTTCTTTGTCGATGTAAGTGGGTTCTTTGCCGCGTAGCTGTCTGTATCGTTCCATTGGGCCATCTGCTTCGGCTCTATAAACCATAAAGCGAAAGTCCTGATCCGCGAGGTATTCAATATTGGGGGAGACAAAATTCCATTGAATGGCAACATTGTTTTTCTTTTTATCAAAAGCAGCAGTAACGGTCTCTACCCCACTGATAGCTTCGTCAAAGTAGCGGCGGCTTTTCATGGGCAATGAGTATTCAGACCAAAGCCCTGCGTCGTCTTTTGCTCTAATGGTATATGCCATCAATTCTTCGTAATTGGCGGTGGTGTCGAAGTAAGTAACTTCCCAAGTTGGAATACTATCCAAAAGTACCCAATCGGAAGTATCTCCCGCAGGGCGGCGATAGAGGAATACATGTCTTACATCGGTGCTTGAACTTGATGTCCAAGTGAGTTCTATTGCATTACCTGAAGGTTCAGGTTGTAATAGAATCGGTGCTACTGGAGGCACAATGTCGGGACGGATTAAAAGTAAAATATTAGAAAAATCAGAAATATTATGGCGCTCATCAATAGATGTCACCTTATAATAAATTTGCTCTTGATGTGTATTTAATTCAATTGTATCTAAGAAAACATTAGAAGTATGTGTTTCTGGAGTGATTTGATTATATTCTCCATGTATGCTATTGGAAAAATACACTCTATAACCCGCTAAATCATCTGCATAAACTGAATCCCATGTAATCATTACTACTCCATTAGAATCTATGACACCACTTAAATTATTAGGTATTGGAGGTGGGATACTATCAATGGTGTTGAATAACAATGGAAAAGAGTATCCTTCATTACCGGCAGTATCTATACTTGAGACTAGAAAGTGATAAATCGAATCTCTTGAAAAAGGAACTGGATTGACATACCGATATTGGTTGGTGCCTCTGGGTAACATTTCTGAAACCTTTCTTAATCCTTGATTTCCATTTTTATGTGCAATAGAAATATGAAATCCTTCAAAATCTATAGCCTGTTCTGAAAAAGTATTATTCCAAAAGATATCTACGGTATATGGATCAACGGAAAAAGTGGAATCAATCCTTGGAGCCGGTGTGGGAGTTTTATCTACTGCCATCGCAGTCAGTTCATACCAGGGGCTATACTCTCCAAAACCATTTTTTCCTCTGATTCTGTATTTGTATTCTTTGTAAAGCACATCAACACTATCAATTCTGGGATAAAATTCAATTTCTTGACCTTCTTCTACTTGAAAGGCAATAGGTAGGTCATGTATCTGTTGATAGGTTTGACCTCCATCATCTGACCTTTCAAAAAAGAAGAAACTATAGTTTTCCTCATTAGCTTGATTGACCAACAGCGTAATATTGTATTCGCCCTGATCTGCCTTAATGTCTTTAAGTGGCTTTGGCCCTTCATAGTTATTCTCAACGGTAACCAAGGTGTAGCCACCTGACCCATTTGAATCAATAGAATCAAGTGGAAGGATGATTTCATAGCTATAAAGTTTTCCTTCTTCTACATCCCTATCTGTATAAATTAAGCCAAGGGCGTCGGCTGCTACTTTTGAGCGTTCTGCTGCATATAAACAAAAACCATACATTGCCTCAAAAGTCTCTGCTTGTTCTTTTTTATTGGACATTCCTTCCGATAGTGGATTATAAAAAAATTGCGCTCCGATAAAAGCGAGACTATCTATAGGTGGCGGAGCATCAAAATACGCTTCAAATTTAGTCTCTGACCAAGGCATTACTTCAATCGTATCTCTGCCGACATGCTTGTAAAGTCCTGATGTGTCTGGTGATTCCTCCAATCTGCTTTTTACAATTTTATAACCCATTTTCCAACTTCCCCTCAATCCTCTTGGTTCTTCGGGTGCCCATCGCAGGATGATAGAATCACCATATGGTCTGGCAGCACCATAAATTCCATACACATTGGGTTGAATAATATCGGTAGCCATATTCACCAATGGAGCAATTCCTATATATTGGTCAACACTCTGAAAGAAGGGTCGAATCTGTCCTATGGCAAAACTTGCTTTTAAATTTGGATTTGCCACCGAAGCGATGGTGTATTTATAGACTTTTGAGGTATCAATATCTGTGTCTTTATAAAACATTCCTAAGGCATCGCTCACTTCGTTACCATAATTCTCAACACCAAAAACTACATACTGATAGCGTAGCGATTTATTGGCAGCTGCATTGGCCGAATCTAAAAACACTGAATCATATAACATGCTTCCAATAATTGGATAATACCCTACTTTTTCTTCCTTCCTACTATCCAACCACGACAGGTCTTTTGGAAGCAAAACACTTGATTGCTCAGGGAGTATGACTCGAGTGTTTCTAACTGCTTTTTTCTCTATATCTGTCCAGTTTAATTGAATAGAGTCCATCGGCAATTTCGTTGCCCCTTCTAACGTAACTTCTTCTCTTTCAATAGTATAGCCCTTTCTCCATACTTCAAGCCAAATATCTTCTGTGGCAGGAATCCAAGATAGTTCAATGCTCGTATCGGTAGCTATTGCCTCTACATGCAATGGTGATTCTTCTTGCCCCCAAGACTTTGAAAAGCCAATTACTATAAGAAATAAAATAATGATTACCTTTTTCATTTTTATAATCAATTTTGAAAATTAATGTTGCCAAACTTGCTCCTATTATTTTTTCTCATTTTGAACAAGTTTATCTTTTTCAAAAATAGATAAGCTGGCAGGTTCCTCTCTTACTTATGGCAGGTTTTTCGGTGAATGGACGTTTAAATTCGGTGAATGGTAGGTAGAGCAACTCCCCCCGAAAATCGGGAGGAGTTGCTGCTTCGATACTAATACTTTTTTGGTAGAAAACTACCAATTCCCCTTTATTGGTTTTGAGTTTTCTATTCCTTTTCCGGTTAGTTTGCGTAGATATTCTTTATTTTTGAAAAAATAGTATTGCTTAGATGGAGACTCATAGGTTGCGGCAGAAGCTCCTCTCATTTTTGAGCCATTTTTCCATTTTGTGATATTAAAAGGTCCCTGCGTCTTCTGCTCTTTATTATTCACGATATTAATTTTCCAATACTGGTTGCCCTTGAAAAAATAATATGCGCCGCTACCATTATTATATTGGCTGATAGCAAAGTCTAAATTCGATACTGCAAATTTTCGATCATTGCCCCAAGCACCTCGGACATTGTAACCGTTTTGACCACCTTCTACATTTCTGCCGCCTGGATTTGTTCTCCAATATTTATCATCTTTGAAGAAATAGAATTTATTAGCAGCAGGCGCGAAAATTGCCGCATCAAACCCACCTGTCTTTCCACGGAGGGCAAGATCCATCTTAGGGAATTCTGTTGCCATATTCACCAATTTTGGTTTTCCACCCTTGGGTCGCTTCCAAAGATTATTTCCTTTGAAAAAATAATACATCTTCGTATTGGGATTATAGCAAGCAGCATCAAAATTACCGTCATAAAAGTCCTTCTTTGGAGGAGCAGGAGGAGCAGGAGCGGTAGTATTGTTTTGCGCAGGCGCCCTTGGAGTTTGACTAATTGGAGGAGGTTCTGAATACTCTTCATTCGTATAAATGGGCTGATCGATTAAGAATTCAAATTTTATTTTAGAATAACTGACTTTTGTCTTTTTACTGCCAGGGGTCCTCCAGATCACTGCATACCACTGATTGTTTTCTTTAAAAGCGTTACCTATAAAAGTCTTACCTATATCCAAATATTGAAATGGTGGATAAGAAGCATCTGCCGGAACAGTATATCGAACTAAGTAGTTGTCTCGACCAAACGTCTTATCTCGACCCACTTTAAAGGCATTCTTAGGAAGTTCTCCATTTTTATCGAGAGTTTTCCAAAGTATTTTTCCGGGAGAAGTTTTTGGGGTGAGAATATTATATTCAAAACTGCCAAAACCTGATACTTTTTTCTCCCCTGTTGACTCCCAAATTGTTTCGTTGAATCCTGTGCACATATTAAAATATGATGGACCACTAATATCTTCAAGTCCGGCCCAAGGGTTTCCATTATTATCATTACAAATACAAATCCGCTTGCTGTAATTATATAAAAGATCATTAGGGGATATGGTTCCTCCATAAGTTTCATTAAAATATTTCCCCTTTGTTATCTTAGGCAGCGGTGGGGGTGGTGGAGTCGTTGGCTTTGCAAATGGGGGCGGTGTACCATACTTGTTTTCCCAATTAGATGGTAGTTTCACCATTTCTCCAAATAAAAATTTAGTTTCTCCTCCTATCTCAAATTTTGGAACCAGTTTTCCCCTTTCTCTTTTTAAATAAGAAATAAGAGGAATTTTTTTAGAAACAATATACATAAAGCCCCCAACTCCAGGATCGTTTGATGATGAATTTCCAACAAAAGCTCCAGTTTTAAATTCAACCCATGGTTTTTCATTAGTAGTCCACTGCGGTTCGCCAAAAACTGTAACCAAAACATCATAATCTGAATTACTAAGACCTGTTACATCTTGATAATGACACTTATCATCGATAACCTGGCCAATGATTTTAGACCGACCGTTATAAGTTTTGCATATTGTACAGCCTGGTTTAGTTTCTATTGCTCCAACAGAGCCTCGCGGTGCCCAGGCATACTTTGGAGGTGGTGTTTTGACGATATTTGCAAGTAATATTTGCGGAACCCCCTTATAGTCAAGAGAACTTCGACGTGAAGCTGACCAGCATACAGGATGTTTATCCCGGTATGTTCGTATATCAACTACTAATGGTTCCTTTTCATCAGTTCTGGCTACTGCTATATTAGCTTGGTCGAATCTTGCAGCAAAAGATTCTACAGGAGATACTTTTCGCCAAATAACTTTTTTCCCATTAAGGTTAACCAGGATTTGATAATCAGAATAATCCTTATTATTTACAAAACATTTATTGTTTTTGGCTTGACCTACAGAGGTCCTAACTTTGCATATTTGACACCCTGGAGAAGGTTCAACTGCTTTTGAAATATATTGCTTAGTATTAGGTGCCCAGGCAACATCTGCCAATTCACTTTGGTTAACTTGTTGAATAGTCCCATGAAGCCATTCAAAAGAAGAATACTTAGGGTTCGTTCTCAAGTCATCAGGTTTTCTTGTTTCTTGTTTATATACCTTGTAGCCTTCCCCCTCTTTATATCTAATGTATGGTAGTACATCATAAGCAGTTTCATTGGTTATTTTTTTATACCATTGAGTTACACCATCATTCGTTTTAATTAATACCTGATAATTTAATGGTTCAACCTTACCCGATTCAATATAACACTTGCCATCCTTTAGAATACCTATTTCAGAATATTTGGTAAAAGTTCTTTCAAAGGTTCGGCAAAGGCTACAATCAGGACCTACCGGTTCGAATGTACCATTCTCAAATTCTTCCTTGGATATATAGGCGAAAGTAGCTTCTTTAACAGATGAAGCAACCCCTTCATTTTCTCCAAAGTAGCTCGATTCTAATATAGGCATATCAAACGACAACTTGATCTTTTCTTCAAAATCCCCTCTTTCTCCTGAATATACAAGCGTTTCATTTAATTCGGAATATTTATGATTAAAAGTGAATTGAGCATATTTCTTACCGTAGGCTACAGCAAAAAAGTTGCGGGAGTTATTCCAAAAAACATCTTTGTAAGCATCATAAAACGCTTTGGCATGGTAATATGAATTATCGTTAATTGCTACTCCAAATTTAGTCTTATTTTTTAGAAGATTAAAATCTGTGTAAACCCCTTTAATGCCCTTTAATTTCCTTATAGGGTAAACAGCGTTATTAAGGTCGTTACCTCCTACAAAGGTCCCCTTTGTGTTAAGTATGTAATAAGCTAAGCCGTAAGCAAATTTAAGTCTGCTTGTGAGTATTGGGCTTAATTGACTCTTAATGAATAATGCCTTATTAGACTCAGTTAAGACTGAGAGTTTTCTATTTTCTATTTCCTCCTTTGTAATTCCTGAAACAAACTTTTGATCATCTATTTGAGCAAAAGTTGCACGTTTAGCACCCCAAGGTCTTGTGTCTAATTTACTCATAATAGCACCGTTCCAATCCGAAAAATATTGTTCAAAATTGCTTGTAGGTGATTTTAATTCTTTACCAAACCTTCCACTAAATTCAAACAATGTGCTAGACTTAAGTCGTTCGATGTCAGCGAAATCAAACCCTTCTTCTGAACTGAATTGTAGCAATTCTGAGGGTTGTTGCCCTGCCGTACTATTATTAACATAATTTATATAAATACGGTCAGCAACATTGGAAACTTCGGAACCATTAATTGAAGTATTCGGATTCGTCTCCGTCAAATTTAAATTTGAATCAGTTACCCCCATTCCTCTTGGTGCCTTTAAGTTATTTTTCCCTACGTATTTTATTGCACCTAACTTTTCTTGTAAACTTTCATATTTACTTGTTCCGAAATAAAATTCATAGATCAATTCCGGAAGCTTAAATGGGTTTGCATTGGTGGTAATGGATGTCGTAGTAGTAACATCAGTGATTCCTTCCTGCCCTTCCATTGCAACCTCCACACTATCTGTTCTTAATTGAACACTTTCATCCATATCCCTCGGCATTCCAAATATTTCAAATTTATAGAACTTCCCAGGTTCAAGAAATCCATCTTCATTGAATTTTTCATATTTAATGTTTGCCGAAGACTGCTCCACTACTACTCGCTTCTTATATGGAATTCCAAATCTATTGTAAGCATCAATATACTTCTGTAATTTAAAAGTTCTATCGCCTGGAACCTCATCAATCGGAATATCTTTTTGCTCATTTGTTTCCTGATCAGTAACCCTGATAACATAGTCATACTGAACTTCCTTTGTGATACCATCAATTGTTCTTCTTTTAGTTTCATCAAAGAGATACCCAAAACCATCTGATTGAAAGAATATCTGCGGTATAGCAAATTTTGAATTCCAAAATCGCTGACCAGGTAAAGGAAAATGTCTATCAGGGTCAAGAAATGTAAGATCCATTTGCTCAGGTCTATCTCCAGTTGTAAATGTTATTTCTTTTATTTCTTCTATGAAATTACCCGATTTGTCTTTTACATCTTTATAAGGTCCACCGTTAGTTGATTCCAGCCATCTAACCACAACTTTAATTTGATGTTTCTTGCGTTCTTCTAGAATTCGGGTTGGTTTAAATGTTATAGAATTTTCACCGATTTCATTACTACAAGTAACATATTTTCCATCTGCTTTTAAGTAAGCCTCTTTCAAATAAGGATATAGAGTTATACTTTCATCACCTGTATCCAAGGTAATCCTATCTTTACTAGGAGTTGATTGGTAAGAGACTTGACGGTCAAAAGCAACAACAGGGTAGTCATATACCTTAAACTCCTCAGATGCATCTCCTTCTGGGTATCCTCCGGTTATTACTTTAATATCTGCTAAGATTTCACTTGCATCAATTTGTGCTTCGCATTCTTCTCCAATCTCAAACTTTAATTTTCTTTTAATTCTTTTAGTCCCTAAAACTCTACCATGAACCTGTGCTTCACCTGCTATAAAGGTAGGATTAGGTAACTTGGCCATTACAGATATCGAGGCTCCTATCTCTACCAGTGGGCATCGTACCTTTCTTCTAAATACTTTCATTTCAATAGAGACCTTTCCTTCCAATCCTGCATAAGCCTGCGCCTGTGTATACCATCCATCTAATCCAATTTCACCATCTGAGTTACCACAGGTTACTCCTTTATATTTTACAATCTGGGCATCCATTCCAAAAGCAATAGCTAAGCTCGCTCGAATAGGTCCCACTGTAAAACTTTTATCAAAACCAAAGAATACCCCAAAAGCCAAGCCTTTATTATTTCCACCTCCGGGAACATCAAATGATCGAGGAGTGAAATCTTCGAAAAGTCTACTTCTCTCTGCCAGAGGCCTAGGAGAAGGAAGGTTGCTTCCATACATGAAGTAGGCTTCCATACCTGGAATAGTAAAATTCCCAAATTTGAATTCTGAAGACACCACAGAATCAGGAGTTCCGAAAAAGAAATACTCTTCGTGATAGTTGCCATCATCTTTATTTAAATCTAACTGAAGTGCTCCTTTTCCATTTCCAACTAAAACTGGAAAATCTACTGGTGCGTTTAGAGCAAACTCAAAATTGGCAGCCAAGAATCCCTGCTCAATATTGACTTCCATAGTCAGATTGGCAGTTATTGCAGCTATTTTTCGTTTTTCGGCAGACTTGCCTTTAGCCATGATGTGGGCATCTCCTTTAAATAAGATTTTGGTAATCCCACCTGTATTTAAATTCATTTCTACAGTTAATTCGACATCCATATTGAAAACCTCAATAGAACCTGCCAATCCACCCATAACTTTTGCACTAAATCCTAACCCTCCTTGTTTTGGAGTATAGCTGGCTCCTGTAAAAGATACTCCGGGTTCGATATTAGTCGGCTCGATTTGTTTTCCTAAATTATCAGGGTCGTATGATTTACTCATGTTGTAGTAAAATCCACCTCCAATCCCAATCAACTCAACTGCCCCCATAATAAATCCGGGACTCTTTTCTACCTGCATGTCCAAAAAGAAGTAGCTATACTCACTGCTATTGTTGTGTTTCGTCTTTCCGAATTGTCCCATAGCAGTAGCAGTAATTACAGCTCCGCCCAAACCAAATTCAATTTCTACTCCACCTTTAAACCCTTTACCATAGACCTTATGATTATCAAATATTGCCAAAGCACCCTTCATTTTTACAATATTGAAGGTTGCGTCTATGGCAACTGACCCAAAGGCAACTCTATCGAAAGAGAGGGCATTCCACGGAGTAGTGGAGATGAGTTTTCCATAGTTGACGTCACCTATGATTCCCAAGCCTAAAGTACCCGATATGCTTTTTTTCCCTTTCAGCAAGTTCACTTCTACTTCAATATCGAGCCGTTTTTTGGACTTGCCATTTTCTTTTATGGAACTAAATTCAAAGCTCTTGATATTAATGGGCATTCCGTTGACCTTATTATCTCCTCCGCCAGAAGACGAACCGCCACCTGCACCACTTCCTGTGGGAATATTAGAAAAATCAGAACCATCAATACCACCAAACCCGAATGTCCCAAAAGACATCCGATCCAAACCACCAGTAACTTCACCGGCAGCAGCAGTGGCTGCCATCGAAATATCATTTAATTTAAAGTCTTGAAAAGTGACTCCAGGGATCGCAATTTCAGGGATGCCTGTATTGCCACCTCCCAAAACGATTTCTAAAGAGCCTGAGAAATTGGCGTAGGGTTCAAAACCGCCATTGCTTGTGTATCGCACTCCGGCTTTGGAGGATTCATCCAATGTCATGGATAAATCGCCCAACATGGGTAAGGAGTACTCCCCTTGCACTGCCATTGCAAATATGACAGTGCTTTCACCGCTATCATCTTTCCCAATGAGGCAGTTGTATTTTATAT
>CALGJW010000379.1 GCA_937930025.1 uncultured Saprospiraceae bacterium
AGGTGCAGGGTTCTTGGTACTTGGTTTTGGGGACGAATGAACGGAGATCGAATGTAATATGAGAAGGTGCTGGATTCTGGGTACTTGGTTCTGGGGATGAATGAGCGGTGATCGAATGTAATGTGAGAAGGTGCTGGATTCTGGGTACTTGGTACTGGGGACGAATGAACGGAGATCGAATGTAATGTGAGAAGGTGCTGGATTCTGGGTACTTGGTTTTGGGGACGAATGAACGGTGATCGAATGTATGGAGAGAAGGCGCTGGGTACTCGATTCTAGGTTTTGGGGACGAATGAACGGTGATCGAATGTATGGAGAGAAGGTGCAGGGTTCTGGGTACTTGGTTTTGGGGACGAATGAACGGTGATCGAATGTAATGTGAGAAGGTGCAGGGTTCAGGAACTAATGGTTGGTGAGTAGAATATTTTGTTAGTCGAATGTAAAGTAAAATTTAAAAAACCTGTCTGGCCGCCAGGCGAGATCAAAAGAGTAGTAAAACGCAGATCAATTTTGAACTGAAAACTTATAATCATGATTTCGAAAAACAAGCAAAGCCCCAGAGGGGTGACTTGTTTATAGCTTTACAAACCTAGATCTCGTTTAGCCCCAGAGGGGTGAAATATTTTTTATCACAGCATTGTCGTTATTGTTGAATGCAAAGAAAAAGGTAAAATTAAAAAGTAAATGCTGGTCGAATGATTGGTGATCGAATTTAAGGTGAAAGTTCAAAAGTTGAAAGGTCGATAGGTTTATAAGTTTTTCAGCCATAGCGAGATGAAATGTTTATGGAATCGAAATTAATTCTTTCTCCGGATTTCAGTTCCGAAGGCGCGTCGAAGGTTTTATTAAAAATATTCAGAGAAAAATTTGAAATCCGATGATGGTTGAATTTTTGATATAGATTGTTGGAATTAGAATTAGTGCAAGTTGAAATTAGATAATTAAAAATTTGGTTGAGGACATATTTTTTGTGTCATCAGTTATTCGAAGAATATAAGCACCAGGTAGCGCATCTAATTTTATCGAATTATTGCCAAAATTTAGTTGTCCCTTTTCGATTATTTGGCCGGTAATATTTAGTATTTCAAATTCTGCCTTTTTGTCTAATTCAATGATAATATTTCCATCAGAGGGGTTTGGATAAACTGAGATATTTTTTTCCTTCTGATCAGTCGATAGAAATCCTAAGTCATCCACCAAATTCCATTCAACAGTGTTTGTAACTATTGGAGGATTGTAATCGAAATAAATGCTTGCATTGTTTTCTATCAACGTGTTATTTTCAACATTTTTTTGGGCTTTTATTTTAAATGATACAAAACCTTGACTGCCCGCTTCGTCTTCTTCTTTTGGAGGTAAATTAATGTCGGGGAATTTAAAGGATACTATGCCCTCTGAGGTTAGGGATGTTTCTAATCTATGGCTACTTCCTAAAAGCTGAAAAGTAGATAGATCAAGTTGGTTATCCAAAGTATCTATGATCAAAACATCAAAGGCTTTATACGTACCTTCATTTTGAAATCTGATTGTATATTTAAGTGCATCCTCGATCAGAGAATAATTTTCAATAAATTCTCCTGTGGGTTCTACCTTTTTATCATTGGGGTCGTAGGCGCACAAAATTTCGTCTGGTGTACTTGTCGTAACTTGATAATCGCCGGTTTTAAAAATTGCGTCAAAGAAAATCGAAGTTTCATCAACTTCGATTCCTGGAGCTACAAATGTTACGGTAAAGTTCTTACTTTGTAAGAATGCTAATTCTATATTTTCAAATATAATTTCATCCGCTGTTTGCTGATTTATTGGTGAAGAAGCTTCAACTAAATTTAGAGCATCATTAAAGCGGAGAATAAGTTGACCATTTATGGTTTCAATACCTTTATTTATTAAGTTGACCTGTACTTTAAATTCTCTATTGCAAATTGGTATACCATTAAAAATTGAGATGCCAACTTCAGGTTCAGGTGCAACCCAATATCCGAAATAGGGTAGAACGCCTTGATTTATATGAAGCGTCCCGTTTTGTGGGTTGTCAGTTGTCGATTCCGTACTATTTTCCAAATGGTGTGTAAAGACATAATCATTAATAGAGTTACTATGAAATTTATATTCGCCAGAGATATTTGTAAATGCCCAATTTCCACTCTCGGTGTTTTTGACTTTTTGACTTGGTATTAGAATGTCCAACGATTCTTCATACGATCCATTTTTGTTAAAGTCATAAAAGACCTTACCAGTACCTCCGTATGAAATTTCGGATACCCGAATATTCAATACTGAAACACCTACGGAATGCGAAACTATAAGATTTTCGAATGGATCTAAATGAACTGCTGTATGATAATTGGATGTCATTCCAGAATTGAATAGGTCGTATTTTTGAGCAGTAGTCTTATCCCAATAGAATAAGCCATCTCCCAAAGTAGAAATCCAGTAATTACCTTTGTAATCTTGGATAATACCACTTATTGAAATGCTTTCAGGCCAAGCATTGTTATAATTGATCCAATTCAATCCATCATGTTGATATAGCCCATTATCTGTGGTAATCCAAACAAAATCTTCATTATCCACAAAGACTTCGTAAGTATAATCTATGTCATCTGCCATACCAAGATAACTGAATGAATCT
Organism: uncultured Saprospiraceae bacterium; assembly: GCA_937930025.1. Classification (GTDB taxonomy): domain Bacteria; phylum Bacteroidota; class Bacteroidia; order Chitinophagales; family Saprospiraceae; genus JABDJM01. The sequence goes on from CALGJW010000379.1 coordinate 2,633, forward strand.
CCATCATACTTTACTAAACCTATCCACCATCCTACAAAGTAAACATTACCCTTACTATCGATAGCTAAAGATGAAATAAAGTCGGACTCATCAAATTCTTGGATAAAGTGAACCGCATCATTTTCAATATATCCTATTCTACCAAGGCCTCCGGAAAAATATATTTTTCCATCTTCACTGGCCTCTATATCATGTACACCATCATAACCGTATAAGAATTCGGTAATAGTGCCATCTGAAATTTTAATTATTCCTGGAATAGTTGGTCCACCTCCGTTTCCAATATTTGCAAACCAAACGTCACAAGTTATTGGGTCGATTGTCATGTTACCCGAAGAAAAATTTTGATATAAACCAACATCAATAGGGAAATGTTCCCAGGTTCCATCTAGATACTTTACTTGTACTCCATTTCTATTTGCAAACCATAAGTTTCCATCACAATCTGATTGTACATCTCTTTGGTAATTGTCCATCGGATATGTTTCAGATTTTATTGGCGTCCAAATACTTCCATTAAAGCGGGAAACGTGGTAATCTGAATCAGCATTTAATAACCGAGCATAAAGATTTCCTTGGTTGTCTGCATTCAAAAATTTGGGTGTGGAATTGGCAGGATAAGGGGCGAAATCATCGTATGTGTAATCTGTAAATACAAATCCATCATACTTGCTAAGCCTATAACTGTTGCCTAATGAGCTGTAATAATTTTGCACGTAAATATTGCCATTTGCACCCTTAAAAACGTTAAGTTCGTTGATGCCAGTATTTCGTAATATTGATAAAACATTATCCTTGATTTGAAACGTTTTAAGTAGGGTTGGAATAAATATATTTCCATTTCTATCTAATAGTAATTTAGAAAATTTGTCATTCGAACTGATGACACTATTTCCGACGTTAAAGTTTTCAATAACTTGAGATTGATCAATATCATATTTTAGGATTTCATTCTCGTAAGCTATGTAAATCGTATTCTCGTCTAAAGCGCAAAAAGTTTTTGACTTACTTGGGAAATTTTTAAAATTTTGTACAATGCCGTTGCTGATTCGAAATAGGCTATGGTTATAATCGGGATAACTTGCAACATGCATAAACCAAACATCTCCGTTTGGTAATATCTGTAAGTCTTTATTTGCCGTTCCGTCTGCGGTGATTATATCTTGATAATAATGTTTCCATTCTCCATTAATATAATTAAAAACTCCAGCGTTTTCACTAACAAACCATATAGAGCCATTTGGTGCTTTCTCGATCTGCAATATTCCTCCTCCTACAATAGGACTATTTCCTGCCAAAATATTTTGGAATTCCCCAGTTATTAAATTGGTCCTAGTTAGCCCTCCTTTTGATCCTACCCAAACATCATCACCATCACCAAGGATGTCATTTACCTGTATGTTGTTTGTGTAATTCTGCCAACTTACTTGGGAAACTGTTTGATAGGAAAAAAATAGTAAGAGAAGAATGGAAAGGGTATAAGTTTTCATATTACGATCATTAGTTAATCTAAAATTGACAGATTAGATGAAATTTCCAATGACCCTGCGACTTAACAAACAACAAAATACTGTTTATTTAATAAATTTTTAGATTTATATCTCCCTTTTTCTTTACTATTTGTGAAAACTATTAAGTAAAGCAATAAAAGGTATTCAACAATGTATTTAACTGTCACGATTAATTCGGCCAAAATAAAAGATATTCAAGAGTAATTTCTCAATCACAAAGAGGTGACCCTTCTTTCGAAAGACCACCTCTTTTTTCACTTTATTTAAACCTAATACCTATAAAATTTCTGGTAAAATAACTGCACTCAAAACATGAATGACGCCATTGGTTCCTTGAACATCAGTCAATACGACTGTAGAAGTTCCACCCATGTTATCAGTGATGGTTACAGCTCCTGCTCCATCGATATTCACTAAGAATGTTTCGCCATTAACGGTGGTCACCGCTTGCTGATCGCTAAGATCACCAGCTCTAACATTTCCGCTAGCTACGTGGTAAGTTAAAACAGCAGCTAATTGATCTGCATTTAGTGTTGCAGTAGTTGCACTGATTGCATCAAAAGCAGCATTCGTTGGAGCCATTACGGTAAACGGTCCGGCACCAC
>CALGJW010000380.1 GCA_937930025.1 uncultured Saprospiraceae bacterium
GCCTTGGTAATTGATATCGACAATGGACACCCCATTTCCCAAAAATATTTGTCTGATTAATTCGTCCTGATCATAGATGCCTTGATCGGCTCCTTCGATATTTAATTGGCCAAATAGAGGGACCGTAAAAAGCAAAATACCGCCAAGAAGACTCAACAGTCTTTGGGGTAATTTGTCGTATTTGTTGTCTTTAAAAGGACCGGTCATGGTCTATTGTTAATGAGTGTTTCGGGTCAAATATCCCGTTTTTTTGCTTCAAATCGGACAATCATCCAGCAAAAGAGTGCTTTTATCTATTAATTGCCTTACTCCTACAACGAGTTTTCTAATTTACCTATTTTATAATAAGGAGAATAAGACTCCACTTAATTCTTAGAACGGGAAATATGAATAGATTCTTCAAAAATGTGATGTCCTCCTGCTTAGGCGTTTTTATAGCTTTTGTTATACTTGGCGTCCTTGGTATGTTCATGGTCGGTGGAATGGCTGCCTCAGCCACAAAAACCAAAACTGTAAACGCCAACTCGGTTTTACACTTGACCTTTTCTGACCCTATTCCTGAAAAAACAGATAATGTTCAACAAAGTGGATTTTCAATCAACAGAAAGTCGACCCTTGGTTTGACCGATATTCAAAGAGCAATCAAGAAAGCTCAAGGGGATAAAAAGATCAAAGGAATTTTACTCGAGCCCAAATTTATGGGAATGGGTAAGAGTACAGCGCTAGCGCTTAGAAGATCATTAGAAGAATTCTCTGCCTCAGGAAAATTTGTTTATGCTATGTCAGATGTACTTACGCAAGATGGTTATTATTTGGCCTCTGCGGCGGATAGTATTTTTCTAAATCCAATTGGCGGAATGGACTTTAGAGGTTTTGGTGCTTCGATGCCCTTTATGAAAGATATGTTAGATCGTCTTGGGGTAAATGCACAAGTGGTGTATGCCGGTAAATTTAAATCCGCCACAGAACCTATACGCAGAAATAATATCAGCCCAGAAAATCGAATGCAGATTTCTGAGTACCTGGATGATCGCTACAGTCTTTTTGTTGAAGACATTGCAAAGAGCCGGAACTTAACCCCAGCAGCTGTTAAAAATATTGCTAGTGAATTTTTGGTACGCAAACCACAAGATGCAGTAACCCATGGTTTAGTAGATCATCTAAAATATAGAGATGAGGTTTATACTAGCATTCAAGATAAGTTGGGTCAAAACGTGGACAAGGATCCTAAACTGGTTAAATTAGAAGATTACTATAATCCTAAGACAAATATTGGAGACCAATCCGCAAAGGATAAAATTGCTGTTGTTTTTGCCGAAGGAAATATCGTAGACAATAGCAAAGAACAAGGAGTTATCGATGGAGAAAAATATGCAGATATCATTCGCGAAGTACGTAGAAATAAAGGAATTAAGGCAATCGTATTAAGAGTGAATTCCGGCGGAGGTTCCGTTATCGCTTCAGATAAAATTAGAAGAGAAATTTTAGCAGCCAAAGAACAAGGATTGCCAGTGGTGATTTCCATGGGTGATATGGCTGCTTCAGGTGGCTATTACATCGCAGCAGACGGAGATGCCATCTATGCAGAACCCAACACCTTGACGGGCTCAATAGGAGTGTTCGGTGTATTGCCTTCCGTTCAAAAAATGATGGCCGATAAATTAGGGGTGCGATTCGATACCGTGAATACTGGAAAGTTCAGTAACGCCTATTCTCCTTTCTTCGACATGAGCAACCAAGAGTTCAATATCATTCAGCAGATGGTAGAAGCTACCTATGATGATTTCCTTGGAGTTGTTGCCGAGGGTAGAGGGATGACCAAAGATCAAGTCAATGAAATTGCCCAAGGAAGAGTTTGGACTGGAAAGCGTGCATTAGAATTAGGTTTGGTGGATGAGCTTGGAACTTTGCAAGACGCAATGGATAAGGCGGCGGAATTAGCCGGAGTGCAAAAGTATAAAGTGCGAGAATGGCCAAAGGCTAAATCTCAATTTGAACAAATAATCTCAGAAGTGCTAGGGGAGGATATGCCTATTGCACAGATAGCTTTGAAAGAAAGCTTAGGAGAATTCTATCCGCAATATCAATTAGTGCAAGAGATGATGCAGACGAAAGGAGTGCAGGCGCGCTTGCCGTTTGTGGTTAACTAATAAAAACAGTTTAAGAAATCATATTGGCTCGACCTGGACATTTGTTTTGGGTTGGGCTTTTTTGTGGGTGTATTGTAGCAGGTTTGACCTTCAGGCGCTAGATTTACTTTTAACGTGAGCTATAATCAAAAAAGACACCGAAGCTTATATATTTATTGATAGCACTTACTAAGATGTGAATATAATCACCAATTAACATAGTGAAAAGTGAATATATTCACTAATTAATATATTAAAAAGTGAATACGATCACTAATAAACATAGTAAAAAGTGAATATAATCACTAATTAACATAGTGAAAAGTGATTAGGATCGAAAAAATCCTTAGAACGAGAATTTTCTAATTTCTGAAAAGCTAAAGCAAAACAACTTTAATCTAACCTCTAACCCTAGCCAAATCTTTTTTCTGGAGAACAAGTCAGCAACAAGAATTGGACTATGTAGAAGTTCGCGCCCAAAAAGTTTATGGCTATGAAATAAAATGGAACCCATCCAAAAAGAGAAAACTACCAAAAACATTTCTCGATGCTTATCAAACAGAAGGTACATTTGTTCATCGAGATAATTTTCGGGAATTTATTCGGAAGGAGTAGGTAGAAGAATTCGAATCATGTTTTAATCTTGCAAATGGCAGGTTATTGTTGGATTGAAATTGAAACCAATTAGAATTTAGAAAATAAAGGCCAAAAGTCTCACTATCAGAGAAATTATTTTGGTCTTGTCTCATTTCGTGAGACGTTTGATTAGCTATTCATCTTTATTTTTATGGGGTATAAATTTATAAATAAGGTTCGCGCACCGAAGACCTCGAAGACGGCTTCATCTGCCATAGCCAAAAAGCATTGCTAGAAGCCGAACTATAATGTATAATGGAGCCTAATGGGTTGAAAATAAAAGTTGGGAAAGAAGTTGGATATGGAGAGTCGATGAATAATGACAGGGTTTGGAACGAAATTCAAAACCTACATACAGGTGAACTTGATGCCTATGATTTAACACCTGAACAGAAAATAGAATTTTTGTTTTTCAATCTATTAAATTAACAGTTATGAGGATTAATTTTTCTTTGACCATTTCATTATCGATTGCGGTAATATTTTTTAGCTGTAAAAATGATGATAACTTATCTCAAGGTGATTTGATATGGCAAAAAGAATATCCGAAGAAAGTTACTGCCTCTACAATGGACCCTATTATATTCGGAGAAGTAGTCGTATATAGTAATGACT
>CALGJW010000381.1 GCA_937930025.1 uncultured Saprospiraceae bacterium
CACACAGACCGAAAGATATGTTTTGAATACTCCATCACCTACGAGTTTATCAGCAGAAGATTTTGATGGTGTAAATTCTCAAGAGGAAGCATTTGAAGCGCTAAGCACTGCCGTTATGGGTGATAGTATGGCTTCTCGACAGCCAGCGGGTTATGCCCTTTGGGCGCCAACAGCACTTTCCTTACAAGGGGATATCCAATTCAAAAAGAACCTTTACGTGGGGGCATCACTAATTCAAAGCATTCCGCTTTCCTCACTATCCGTTAAGCGAAACAACAGTTTAGCTGTATTTCCAAGATTTGAAAATCGCTGGTTATCACTGGGCTTTCCAATTGTTCTATATAATTGGCAAGATTTTCGCCTTGGAACTAGTATGAGATTAGGTTTTATCACCATTGGCTCGGACAACCTGGGCAGTTTTGTTGGTAGAAGTAATCTTTCAGGTTCTGATTTTTATCTAGCCATAAAAGCCAATCCTTTTACCCTCAATATATTTGGCGGAGGAAAAGGAAAAAGACAGGCTAAAGCGGTTAAATGTTATAATTTTTAGGACCGAACTATTGAAATACCATTCATAACCATTGAATTTTTAAGACTGCACAAATCTAATCATTGTCACAAAAGTGGAATTATTGGAGAATAGGTAACCCTAAAGAATTATAGATTACGATTATGAATGTTTCAGGCGTATTGAAAATGACAAAAATTACTAAACTACCTTTAATGGGACTTATTTGTCTCCTATTTACTGTAAGCTCAGTGAATGCCCAGCAACGAACCATTAAGGTTTCGGCTGATGAATCGGTAGTGACAAAATCTTTGGCTCGCAAGTTTAAAAGAGATGCTGCTCGGCTAGCACTTCGAATGGAGTCAAAAAATGAAGATCTTCGTTACCAAAGTATTGATATTCCTCAACAAAACATTGAGACTATCTACACCATGTTAAAGACGATTTATATTTCTGACCCAGTAGCTCAATCAATTGCAAAGTGCAATATCCATACTTTTCCAAATCCTTCTATTGATCATTTTATTTTGATCTATGATCGAGAAGTAGAATGGGCATGGCCTTTATTAGATGGTATTTCTGAAACAGATAGTGACGACTTCAACGATCTCTTAGATGAACATGATTTGATTATTGAAAGACATGTTCAATGGAACGAAACTGAAGATGCTATTACGATTCGTTCAAACAAACCATTAAACATGGCTGCTGTAGCAAATGAATTTTATAACATTGAAGGCATTAAATCTGTAGATTTAGGAGTACCTCAAATCGGAGGCAATGATATTAATGTTTGGAGAAAATCTGACAGTTGGGAGATTGAATACGTATTGAGGTTTGGTTCGTTTATCGCAGACAAAGGAAAAGTTCATATTTGGAAATATCGTTTCACTGATAGTGGATCATTAGAATTTGTAACTGAAGGTGGAGATCCAATTCCTGACTACATGAGATGTAATTTCGAAAAAGAAGAAGAAACATTCATGGTAATGAAGAAATAAAATAAAGTCAATTCTTCAAAAAAGCATCAATGCATAGCGCGTTGATGCTTTTTTTTTGCTCAACCCTCTCTTTTTTACATAATCATTGAATAGACAGTTGATAATATTTACATTTGAGTATGAACACTTTGTGTCTTTCGTTCAATGAACTTAGCCTTAAGCAGCTATACGAAGTTATGAAGCTTCGACAGGAGGTGTTTGTAGTCGAACAGGATTGCCCATATTTAGATGCGGATGATAAAGATCAACTTAGTCATCATCTATTGATCTATGTTGGTGAAAAATTGGCCGCCTACACGCGTCTGGTTCCGCCAGGGGTATCCTATCCAAAATATTCTTCAATAGGACGAGTAGTAACCCGTCTTGCATTTAGAGGAAAAGGAATAGGACAATCGTTAATGAAAAATTCCATTTCCCGTTGCATCGAATTATTTCCAAATAATTCGATAAAAATTTCCGCTCAATGTTACTTAGAAAAATTTTATACTGATCTTGGATTTCAAGATCTAAATTTAAGGTATTTAGAAGATAACATTCCACACATGGCCATGCTGTATAAAATTGACTAATTAAAAAAGCTACTAACTTTTGAAAGATGAATATTACCATAAGGGATTAAGGAAGAAAATGATTGCTCATCTTTCAGAACATGGGATTATCGATGAGGAAGTATTATTGGCAATGATGAGTGTGCCTCGACATTTTTTCGTAGATAGCGCCTTTTCAAAAACGATATATGAAGAGAAAGCTTTTCCCATAGGAGAAGGCCAAACCATTTCATCTCCTTTCACCGTTGCTTATCAAAGTCAATTAATAGAACTAGCGCCTAGAATGAAAGTCTTAGAAATAGGAACTGGTTCCGGTTATCAAGCAGCTATCTTAGCTCAACTTGGTGCAAGAGTACATACTGTAGAACGTCAACAAAAATTGTATGAAAAAACAAAAGAGTTTTTAGCGAAGATAAGTCCAGGTGTGCGCTGTTTTCATCGAGATGGGACTTTAGGGCTTCCTGAATTCGCACCTTTCGACCGCATTATTGTCACAGCTGGTGCCTCAGAAATTCCTATTTTACTGAAAAATCAGCTTGCTATTGGAGGAATTATGGTAATACCGGTGGGACAAAAAACCCAACGTATGATTCGTATCACACGTCGGGCTGAAGATTCCTTCCAAGAAGAACAATTCGAGGCTTTTCGGTTTGTTCCCTTTTTAAAAGGAAAAGTATAGTTAGTCTATAGACCTACCGCGTGCTTTACGCGTATCTACCGACACTTGTTTGACCTTTCTTAAATCCACCATTAATGCAGCATAGGCGGATCGACTTGGAGTAACCCAGGTCTTTCCTTCATAGGTTATTTTACCTTGCGTTTTTTCCCAACCTTTTGCCAGTAAAACAAAACGATCATTAGATTTAGGATTCGGTCCAAACATCAGGTATCTATCTTTTCCACCTTCCTCAAAACTTATAGCAAAACGGTTGGTTTTTGGCTGAAACATAAGTACACCAGGGGTTCCAGACTCTATGACTACTTCCTCCATTTGCTTTCCATTAATCATTTTTATTTTTCCAGAAATAATTTCAGTGCTTCCACTGGATACTCCACGACGAAGTGTAATAGGACTGGAAAGGTAAAATTGAACTTTCTTTAGTTCGGCTTCTGACCATCCGTAATCTTCGTATAGATCCTGAGTAAATGGTGTCAATTTTGGAGCGCAGGAGCTAGCAAATAGCAGCAACACTCCAAGCAGGTAAAAAATATTATTGTTTTTCATAATACAGGGTCATTTTAATTTTTACTAAATAGCTTATACATCCTTATATTCTATAGAAGACAAATATGGGGTCAAGGTTAACTATCACCAAACCACTTAACTTATACTTAACCATTTTGGATGTCACAAGAACAAATTTAACGGATAATTAAATTATTCAAAGATATACATCTTAC
>CALGJW010000382.1 GCA_937930025.1 uncultured Saprospiraceae bacterium
CCAACGCTTGCACAATTTGCGTTCAATTCTACATTAAATCAATTTCCGGGATTAGAGTTAAATGTTTTCGGAGCAGGTGGAGAACCGTTGATATCTTCCACGGATATGGTGGTAGAAGGGGATAGCGCATTGTTGTTCGCATATCCTGGTGGAACCTGGGGTGGCGGATGGTTTGAAATGGAAACCCCGCTTGATTTAAGTTCTTACGCTTCAGGTAATTTAGTTTTTTCAATACAAGAACCGGCTGCACTGCACGATGCTGAAGTAAAGTTAGAATCAGTTAGTAATAGTGCTGCAGTTTTTTTAGTTAATTATACTTCGACTCCGATTGCCAATGGATATGTGGAATACACGATTCCTTTAGCGGATTTTACGGATTTGGATTTCACAGAAATTAGAATTCCGTTTGCACTTTGGAATCCAGTTGATGTGGATGGTGAATTTCCAGTTCTTGATGTTTTGTTGGATAATATTTATTGGGAGGAGTGATGTGATTTTAGGTTTAAAGTAGGCGCTGGCGATTGCTTCAAATGGTCTTTCTATTAGTTTCCAATCATCATTTCATAATGCTTGAATGTCCTTCTTTTAATTTTCCACCAAAGGTCGACTGGTCTCAAAATTAAACAGTTGTGAAAACCCTGGAATATCCTTCTTTTAGTTTCCAGTCATCATTTCATTCTGCTCGGCAGGCCCACCAAAGGTCGGCGGGTCTGAAAATTAGACGAACACAGCTATTTCCCAATTTCCATCTCCCCAATTCCATTCAAATGCCCCGATAAATAAACTCCCATACTAGCACATGCTTGTATCAAATACCCACCTGTCGGCGCATCCCAATCAAGCATTTCCCCAATGCAGAAATGATGCTTTAAATTTTTCAACTCAAAATTGGAATCTACCGCAGATAAAGCAATCCCTCCTGAAGTAGAAATAGCTTCATCAATTGGGGCTGAATCAACAATTGTTAATGGAAAACATTTTATGAATTGAGCTAAAACAGGAATGTCTAAAAATTCTTCTTTAGTCAATGTTTCTTTCAAAAGTTTAACTATAGCATGAGGTAGTTTTATTTGCTCCTTAAGGGTCGTTGTTGTGTTTGATTTTGTGTCCGTAATCTTTTTTATCAAAGTAGCTAGGGGAGTCGTTGGTTTAAAATCTACTTGAACAACAGCTTCTTTTTTTGAAGCTAGTAATTCTTGAATGGTTGGACTTAAACCATAGATGGCATTACCCTCAATTCCAAACTTTGTAATTACTGCTTCTCCTTTCTGAGTTTTATCCTTTAATGAAATAGAAATATTTTTTAATGGTGTTCCTTCATAGCGCTGGGTAATTGTTTCTGGCCAGTTAATTTTAAAGGCACAATTGGATGCTTTAAATGGCGAGGTGTCGATCCCCTTTTTTCTAAACAAATCGAACCAAGCACCATCCGACCCTGTTACTTTCCAACTCGATCCACCTAATGCAAAAACAGCATAATCCGCATTTACAATTTCCTCCTCATTGAAAATCAGTGCGTTTTCACTATCCCAGCCTGTGAAGGTTTTGTTGAATTGAAAATTGATCTTATTTTTCACCAAATGTACTTCAATGCATTTCAAAACTCTAATTGGCTTGATTCCCTTTTCAGGAAAAATCCTTCCGCTGCTTCCCACAAAGGTTGGAATGCCTATAGTTGATAACCATGCAGTTAAATGGGTATTTCTAAAGTGGTCTAATGCCTTGTTTAAGAATGAAGCTGGTGTAAATCTCGATTTGAAACTGGGAAGTTCCTCAGAATGGGTAAGGTTAAAGCCTCCATCACCAGCGACTAGAAATTTTCGTCCAAGAGAAGCCTTTTTTTCAAATATAGAAACCTCGTAAATGTCAGTGTTTATATAGGCGGCTAGAAACAAACCTGCTGTACCTCCGCCAATAATTGCCACCTTCTTTTTCATAACTCAAAGGTTGATTTATTTTTGGTATTGGGCAATTATTGGATGGAATATTTCAATCTTTTTGAAATCCAGCTAAAACTAGTATAATACTAATTAAGCAAACAATTTTGAATTCATTCGGATTCATTTTTACCAATCCAACCTACTTGTTTTCTCCACTCATCAAATTCAAATTTTCTTTTCTCGAAATCTGCAGGAGCAGATTCCTCCTCCTCTCTTGCTCGTTGCCTCATGATTTCTGTTTGTTCCTCTAGGCTGTTGAGTCCTATCTTTTTTCTCCTTCGATTTACCTCGTTTAAGTCGTCGTATAAATTCGGATTCAATTGCCCGTTTTTGTCCCAATCAAATTGAGTTCCGTACAGTTGAGGGTTTCCTTCAAATACTGCAATTCGATCAGTTAGATACGCTAAGTTTTTTTGGTCCACTTTATTTTTATCAGTTTCTATCTTTAGTAGCTGCGCACACTTCTTCATGAAAACTGGATTTCCAATTGAGTGCTGAATAACTAACCATGCCGCCTCACTAGCTTCTTTGCCGACTTTCTCAATGGTTGGGTATCCGATTAATGCTATAATCTTATTTAATTTTTCCGAATTAAATTCATGCATTTCCTTCATCTCCTGATTGTAACCTTCTCCAAGTTGATTTGATTGGATTAGCTTATTTCGAAGAGCCAGGTCTGCTTTTTTTAAGTCGATTAGTTGTTTGGCAAAGTTTTGCTGCTTCATTTTTTGAAAAGGTTGTCATTATAATGGTATTTAATGATCAAATACATCGATTGGGCAAGATAGCTGATATTATTTTGACAATGATTATTTCAACTATTACTAATAATGATTGGAATTTGTTCAGTTAGTCCGATTATATTTACTTTTAACTACAAGTCTGTTTAACACAAAACGAAATTCCAATGAAATATTTGTCCACCCTTATCCTCTTGTTAATTTCAAATATTTTAATAATTGCTCAAAATTCAAAAACAATAGTGTTAGAAAATCCTTCTCTTGAATCTATTAGAAGGGCAGGCATTTCCAATGGAATGGCTCCCAATGGATGGTTGGATTGCAGTATGTCAAATCAAACTTCAGTAGATCTTCAGCCCGGATATTTTGAGGTAAATACCCCTCCTAAGGATGGGGAAAGCTATGTGGGAATGATCGTTAGGGAAAATGATACCTATGAGGCAATAACGCAAAAAATGGAAAATGAATTTCAAGGACTTCAAGCCTATCGGGTAACCGTCCATTTGGCCAAGTCAAATAACTACAATAGCTTAACACCTAACTCTAAGGAATTTCAAAATTTTAACAAGGCCTGTGTGCTAAGAATTTATGCTGGAAATGAATTTTGTAGCAAAGCACAACTACTTTCAATATCGCCTCCTATAGATCATGAAGAATGGAAAAGCTATGAATTTCTGTTAATCCCCAAAGAAAATTATTCGCACATTACTTTTGAAGCCTTCTACGTCGTTCCCACCTTGGTACCCTATAAAGGTAATTTGTTGATGGATGATGTTTCCAATATTGAACCTATTTCTAAAAAGGAAGCTAAAGAACGACTAAACAATTTTTCAAATGTGAGGGTTGCTGCGTTCGAATATCCAGAGGGCTATTTTTAAGATAATAGAAAGGTGTGTTATGTTTTGACTTGGTGTGCAATCTAGCGAATTGATAAAACCCTTAAATTATTTACTCTTTTCTTGCTTTTCCTTACGTGTTGTTTTCATAATTTGAAGTTGGTCATACCACTACGAGAATAAGTCAATTTCATTAAATTCAAAATGGGAACTATTTAAATTATTCGTTTCCATGATTCTGATTAAAATTATATGATCGTTTGGATTCGAGCATATTCGCATCTGAAGCACATTTTTAGCTCCGACTCAAACAATTTGCCTTCTTTCTAGCTTATGACTACATAATATTTCTTAATAATATTTTGAAAATTAGTTTTATTAGTTAATTTTGGTCAACCAAATAATTGGTCTACCAATATTTTGGTCAACCAAACAGTAGAAAATAGTCATGTTACATAATTTCAGTGAAATACAAGTCGAAGCTCCAAGTGACAAAATCATTAGACAAATTCGATTGTTAATTACTTCTGGACAACTTAACCCAGGGGATAGGCTTCCTCCGGAAAGAAGGCTTGCAGAAAAATTTGGGGTTGGTCGATCCGTCGTTAGAGACGCCATTCGGAAATTAG
>CALGJW010000383.1 GCA_937930025.1 uncultured Saprospiraceae bacterium
CAATTACAACAACTTTACCCATAGTTAATTTACTTAAGCATTTCTAGAATAGATGATCAAGCCGATACCCAGTATGAATAAAATAAACATGAGTACAATCCACCAATTTTTCGACTTCGGAAGGTCTTTAAATTCTTTCCATATAAATACTCCCCAGAATGCCGCCACCATGGTTGCACCTTGCCCTAGTCCATAGGCAATGGCCGGGCCGGCTTTTTCCGAAGCGATAATATTAAATGACATTCCTATTCCCCAGATGATTCCTCCTAGCAATCCTATAGCATGTAATTTGGGACTGCCTAAGGAAAAATATTCTTTAAAAGTTGTAGGCGTCCCAGACAATGGCCTATACATATTGATAGTATTAAATAGGAAATTCGAAATAAATATTCCAATCGAGAAAACCACCAAGGCAGTATATGGTGTCAATTTTCCTGCTTCGGGATCCACAAAATCTGTTGCCATAGATTGTGCGACATATTTGTAAAAGAAACCCATGGCGACACCGGCTAATAACGAAATGATAATTCCTTTCCCGGGTGTTTTTTGAGCTCCTTTCAAAATGGCTTTGTAGGCTAACGCATCTAGTATAATCGCAATTGCCACCAACGCCACTCCTGAAAAAAGTATCATTGGATCTCCTTGAGGCGCATCCATATAATTGGTGATCACCCCGAGTACCAAGGCTATCCCAATCCCAATTGGAAAGGCTACTGCCATCCCTGCCAGATCAATCGCAATTACTAGCAATAAGTTAGCGAAATTGAAAATGATTCCACCCAAAAGAGCCTTGCCTAATGCTGAAGGAGCCGCTTGTCCGAAGTCTACTAAGAACCCTCTGCCGGCTTCACCAGTAGAACCCATGGTGAACGCCAAGATTAGCGTCACGAACATAATCCCCAAAGTGTAATCCCAGTAAAAAAGTTGGAAAGGCCATTTCTGGCTAGATAGTTTTTGAGTGTTAGCCCAAGAGCCCCAGCAAAGCATTGTGATTACACAAAATGCCACGGCCATGGGGTAATTTTCGATAATAAACATATGGCAAGAGTTGGTTCGTCTTGCTCAATATAGTTTATTGAATTTAGTTCGCCAAAGAGTTAGAATGTTTTGCTCGAATATTTAGATCTAAAAGCCTTATAAAAAAGTAATTTTCTCGAGGAATTATATCAACTTTTCAAAACAAACTGAATTCTTTACGCCAGCATATTGCCCATAATTCTCAATGACGGTATATCCACTTTTTTCATACAACCCAATCGCCTCCGGCTGCATTATTCCAGTTTCTAAAACACAACGATTATACCCTAGGCTTTTGGCCCACTCTTCTAAGACCTCGAGTGTTTTTGTTCCAAAGCCATGTTTGCGCTGATTTTCTATGACATACATGCGCTTAACCTCCATACTATCTTCTTCAAAAGGCTTTATTGCCCCACAAGCCACTGGAACTTTATTTGCATACAAAACTACGGCATGATTGATGGCATCTATTTTATTAAACTGATCATAAAACGCATGGTCCTCACCATCACGGACCTCCAATTCCTTATCGAGCGCTTTCACCAATTTTACAAAATCTTCATTGGTATGATCTACTTTCAAAAATGAAATGTTATTCATAGTTTTATATTAACAAAGATTGTTCCCAGCTAGCACATGCTTCCAAGCTTTAGCAATAATGGTTTCTAAAACGTCCATATCCACGTCTGCCAATTTATTGATATATAAACAGATTTTTCCGAGCTTATGCTTACCTAGTTTTTCCAATAACGCTTCTTTCCCCTTCCAATCACCCATAACATAAAACACCATCCTTTGTTTTCTTGGTGAAAAAGCAATTTGGGCCGCTGTACCAGAATGTCCACTTTCGTATGTGTAGGAATATTCTCCAAATCCAATAATCGATGGTCCCCACATCCTTGGTGCTAATCCAGTAATTTTTTTCATGAGTTCCAAAGCTACAATCGCATCCTCTTTTTTCCTATCTGTCGGCATGGTATCAATGTAATTAAGTACATCTTTATCGGTAGGTAATGTTTTCTGATTGTTCATAACAATAAATTAGGTTTTAGCTACAAGGAATAGATTCACATATCAAATTCCCTCCAATATTTATTTTTATAGCATAACAAATTCCGTTGGCATTTTTCAGTAGAATCAACTTTTCATTTTCATCAAATATTAAATCTCCTGTTTCTATTTTTAATGAGTTTGGAATTCCTCCCACGATCAATTCTGTTTCTATTTTTCCTTGTGGAGAAACATATAATTTCCAGTATTGCCCATTCGAATCTTTAAGAATTATTCCAGCCGCAATTTGACTAATAGCCAGGTTTGTATTTACAATCTTTGAAAAAACGTTAGATGTAGTCGTTACAGTAGCAATTACCAGTTCGCCATTTGTGTCAACTGAAATTCTGTAAAGGTCTTCATTGGGATCCTTTAAAACTAAGCCAGCACTATTGTCTTCAATCAGAATATTTGCACCTCCAACAATTGTTTGTTCACTCATGGGAATGGCTGCAGGTGTTCTATCTACAAAGGGACTAAGCCCTTGTAAATAGGCAGCTTGATAATAAATCGCATTCTCTGTCACCTCCCAGGAATTCTGAGGCCAATTTGTATTCCAATCCAAATAGGATTTCAAAATAGGCTGATTTGATGGTGGATCCAATACGATGCAATCAACATTTGCCGATCCGCATCCAGTTGGACAACAAGCATCCAAACTATAGGATGGATTTGGTCCTCCAGGAATAAACCCCGGAGCAGGTCCATATGTCGAAATCCCTACTTCATCCCACAGTGCAGAACCATCAGAAAACCATGCGTGATAAATAGTGTTGCAAGAGTTTTCTGCTCCATAGGCATTTACATTTGTCAGGTAGACCAACTGATTCGGATTCACCCCATGCATATAATGAACATAGTCGCCCATGATATCTTCCATCACCCCATCAAGATTAGGATCTAGTCCATATTTTTTAAAACTCTGATAAATATTGGCTTTAGACATTTTGATTTGGTTCGAACCCCAGCCATGATTTGCATCTGAAAGAAATGCTCGATAGGCATCTGATTGCGCGGTATAGGCAGGATAATTATCTGCGCTAAACAAAACTGAATTTTTAAAATCATCTTTAATCACTTGCGCTACTGCAGCATTCGCATTTGACAAACCTGCATAAAAAAGTAGACTTTGTTGGATGGCTTGTTCAAAAGCATAGACATAGCCCCACTGAATCATATGCGAATCGTCATAACTAGTATCCACATGGGTTTTATAAGTATTGTCAGCAGTTAATCCAAAAAGATAAATTGCCGCAGTTAATTGTCTCATCTCGCGACCATAATCATCCACTTCTTGTTCTCCGGCTCCAACCACACCAGAATTGGAGAAGGTCTCGTTCGGATTGGCAACAGCCCAATCGTAAGCATCAATAGCCGCCGTTTCTAATATAGCCGCATAGTTTTCTGCTTCTACACAATTAATTTTCTCAAATTGAATCGCTGCCAATGCAAATATAGTCGCAGCAGTAAAACTAGCGCTAGTTGTTGCAGGTCCATAAAAACGCTGGAAACTATCCGCAGAAGGTGGACTTGCATACCCTCCGGTGACTCCAACAATACTAAGCACCTCACCAGATGCTTGCTGCATTTTTAATAGCCAATCAGTCTCTACTTTAATTTCATCCAGTAAATCTGGGATGTAGTTTCCCGATTCGGGAATATCCATATCATCATTCCACGCAGCCGGATAGTTGTCATAAGCCAGCAGCATGTCGATCATCGTTCCCCACAGAAAATTGACATATTTGTTATAATCCCCAGCGTCATGCCAACCTCCAGAAAGATCTAATTCAGAAGCTGCATTTTGAGTAATAATAGATCTGCAATTCAAGTCTTGCAAAGTACCAATATGGCAAGCCGCATCTGCATAACCATTCAGGCAGTAAGGAATCTCTTTAGAGACTCCACATCGTTGATAGTAAAAACTTTTAAAAGCTAATTGATGGATTATGTGATACACAGATTCGTTTATTTCAAAAGTATCTGAGCTGATTTGATTCGCTGGGTCATTGATATAATAAGTTCCAGGAGTCGCTACAGCCGAAAAATCCAGCCACCAAGCCCGATCTCCACTTGTGGTATGGGTCGCTCCTGTATTCCATATTTGAGGACTTCCAGTAAACACAGTACTCCCAGAAATCACATCAATTACCTCTATTGAATTACCGGGGGTATAACTTTGGCTGGCATTATAGCCTACTACTGGATCAGATAAAACAGCCACTTTTTCGGCATTTGGAAGATATCCGAATTGATCCACTTTAATAAATTCCGGTTGACTAAACACTGAATTTATTGATAGCAACAAGAAAAAAATATATGTGCTCCATCTTGTCATTTTCTGCTTTTTGGTATTTCAAATATAGTCTAAAGTCATTAGACGAAAAAGAGATTTATCTACTGAATTTCAAAGTGAAATACTTACCTTGGTTATCCTCAAACCGCATGTCTCTACATTTAAGTAGGGAAAACCGAATATTTTTCTCAAAACAATCAAAAGACTAATGAAAAATCTCCTCTTTTTAGCCATTCTATGTTTATCGCAATTCTCTTTTGCACAAGAAAAATCTAATGATTTATTATCCAGTTCAAATTTAAAAGCTTTTGAATGGAGAGCAATAGGTCCTGCATTTGCATCTGGTAGAATTGCGGATATTGCCATACATCCGAATCATGAAAACACTTGGTATGTCGCTACAGGTTCTGGAGGAGTATGGAAAACTACCAACGCAGGGACGACCTGGAAATCAATATTTGATGGGCAGAAAGTATTTTCAACT
>CALGJW010000384.1 GCA_937930025.1 uncultured Saprospiraceae bacterium
CCTTCGACATTGATTAGGAAGTCCTTATTTCCTTTGAGTACACCAGCGACCTTTGCTATGGCATCTTTTCCTTTGATATCTATTTGATCTGAACCTGAAGCAAAAAGTAAATTTTGAGAAAGAGATACGTAAATCTTACCATCTCGTTCTGCAACCGAAAGATCGGAAGCTTTAAATCCAGTTAGGGCGCTGATCACATTACTTTTTAAAGCATCGAGTTGCAGTTTGTTTTTCGCCAAGGTGTTTTCTAATTGGCGGATTCTATTTTCGTATTCTTTGTAATTATCATTCACCTTACTCAAAGTAATTTCCTTTTGGTTGAGTTGGTTTTCTAAGGTTTTTAATTCTCTTTCGCGCGTATCCAATTCACTTTCTTTCTTCGCCAGTTGATTATTCAATTCTTGCATTTGTTGACTACTGTTAGACAACAATGTTTTATTTTGATTTAGTAAATCATCATATCTTTTTTGGACATCAGCAAAGTTGGATTGAAGAGCGGTATATTTTTTTTGTACATCATTAAAATGAGTTTGAGTACTCATCAACTGATCTTTCGTTACCGCTAAGTTCGAACGAGTATCTGGTAATTGGTCCGCAAGAATAAGCAATGAATCTCTCTGCATTTGAGTCCGGCCATTTTGAACTAGGAGATTATCGAACTTTGCCTTTGGTACGCAAGAGAAAAGGGTCAAAAGACCGATGAATAGTATTCCGAGAGATTTCATAGTGTTCCTTGTTTGTGCAAAAATAGGGCAAATCTATAAAACAAAGGAATCTAAAGGTATGCTATGTGATTTCTCCTCCACAAGAACTCCCTGCTCCGGCTGTACAACCATAGCAATGTTGATTTACCATTATGGGACGATTTGTTAATTCAGTTAGGTCAAAGTCATCTAGATGTTGGCTTTTTTTACTGGACACCTTGAGATCCAACATTTGATTAAAATCGCAGTCATATAAGAATCCATCCCAACTAACAGATAGTGTATTCCGACACATCAAGCCTTCTATAGTTCCTGGATTAAATGCTTCGATCAACGCACGCATGTAATCTTCATAATTTTCAGTTTGGATTAAATAATCCAAAAATCGACTTACTGGAAGATTGGTAATAGCATAAAGCTGATTAAAGTCAATATCAAATTTTCGCTTTAATTGTCTTTTAAATTCAGCTTGCAGAGAGGCTTGATCATCTGGTAAAAAGGCTCCACTTGGATTATATACTAAATCTAGAACTAATCCACTCCCTTCTTTGCCATATCCAATGGCATTTAATTTTTGCAATGCTGCGATTGAATCTTCAAATACCCCATCACCGCGTTGGCTATCCGTTCGCTTTTTTGAGAAATAGGGAAGGGAACTTACCACTTGAACTTTATGCTTCGCTAAAAATTCTGGCAAATCATGATACTTTGGATTAGCCATGATGATTGTCAGATTGCAACGATCAATAACCTTTTTCCCAAGCTTTGTACACTCTTCTACAAACCACCTGAAGTGTGCATTCATTTCTGGCGCACCTCCGGTTATGTCTACAGTATGGATGGATGGAACACTTCCAATTATTTTCAAGCACTTTTCTAAAGTAGCCCGATCCATGTTTTCCTCCTTACGGTCAGGACCAGCATCAACATGACAATGTGCGCAAGTTTGATTGCACAATTTTCCAATGTTAATTTGAAAAATCTGCAATTCCTCTGTAAGAAATGGGCTATGTCCTAAGTCAGCTATTCGCTTACCAAATTTTTCATGATTGGCATCAACCAAATTTTTCCCATTCAATACTTCTAATTGAAAGAAAGATTCTGAAAGATTTGCAGATTGAGATTTGAGAGACTTCCCTTTTTGTTTGATAGCCATTTATCTATTTTAACTTAATTATTACATGCTGATTTTGTCAACATGATTCATCATCTGTACACTATTCACAAGTGTTGCACCTGACTTTATTGCTGCAGCAACATGCACTGCTTCCATCATTTGCTCTTCATCGGCACCCTTTTTCAAAGCATCGCTTGAGTAGGCATCTATACAATATGGACATTGTACCGTATGTGCCACCGCAAGTGCAATCAATGATTTTTCTCGTGCAGTCAGCGCTCCTTCTTTAAAAACTTCGCCATAATAGTCAAAGAATTTTTTCCCCAAGGTTTCCGACCAATCAGTGATATTTCCGAATTTCTTTAGGTCAGCTGGATCGAAATAGTTTTTCTCACTCATAATTAGATATAATATAAAGGTAAAAGCAATTGTTTTGAAATACAGTCAATTCTTAACTTAGCCTTCCAATATGATGTCCCTCGGACATTAGCTTAAATTGACAAGTTTAAAGCAAGATAATCTTTTTTGGTACCTTTCCTTTTCTTGTATAAGCCATTGTTTAATAGAATTTTCGACCATTAATCTATGTTTTACAAATCAGTCCTGTGCGCTTGCATAATAATTGGAGTATTTGCCTGTAAACCTAACCCATCTTCGGTTTCAACCAAGTCAGCAACTGGGGAATTACAAGCTGTTATTGAAATACCAGCCGGAACTAATCTTAAATACGAATGGGATACTGGCGCAAAGAAGATAGCCATTGATCAAGAAAATGGGAAAGATCGCATAATTGACTTTTTACCTTATCCAGCAAATTATGGGTTCATTCCAGGGACGCTTTTGGATGAAAATAAAGGTGGAGATGGAGATGCTTTAGATGTATTTGTGCTAAATGCCAGTGTACCATCGGGTACCGTGATCTCTATTAAACCAATAGCTGTCCTGAAAATTAAAGATAGTGGCCAATTGGATTCAAAGATCATCGCCGTTCCGCTAAATGAGGCTGATCGAGTGATGAAATTGGATAAATTTTCAGATTTTGTTACCGAATATCATATGGTCCAGCAAATTCTTCAAACTTGGGTACTGAGTTACAAGGGGTTAGGGAAAACGGAATTTTTAGGCTGGGAAGACGAAAAGGCAGCCGAGAAGTTGATCGAAAAATGGTCAGAATAATTTATTTACCTTGATTCGTCCGATTAAATTGTCCAATAGTCAATATCATTGCGTTAAGATTGACTTTTATCTAAAATTGCCAGAACATTTTGAGGCAAAAGACTGTAATTACTCTTGGCAATGGTACTTTGTAAACAAAGAAAACTAATGGATTCTCCAAATTATAACTTAGGACAAGTTCCTGGGGTTAGTGTCCATTTTTTTCCTTCATTGGATGAAATCCAAGAAGAATGGGCGAATACCATGCCTGCGGACAATCTTTTCTTTCAGCCTGCTTATTTATTGACCCTGGAAAAAGCACCGCCAACCGGAGTAAAATTTGGCTATCTAATTTTTAGAAAAAATGGAAAAAATATCGGCGGGGCCATTTTACAGGTCCAGTATTTCAAAGCCAATCAAAATATTAATTATCAAGAGGAAGCAGCTATTGGTTTTTTTGGAACCCTAAGTAGATTCTTCAGAAATTTAGTGGCCAGTAAAGTAGAATTTTACACTATTATTTGTGGCAATATGATGCTGACTGGAGAATATGGTTTTGCTTTTAAAAAGAATGCACTTTCTCCAAAAGAAGAACTAAAAGCCTTGGACGAAGGGCTGAGTTTTGCACAGCAACAATACGAGCAAAAAGGCATTCCAATTGCCGGAAATTTACTTAAAGATTTTTTCCACAACAATCATGAATATAGTAATCAACTGACGAACATTGGTTATCACGAATTTCAAGTACAGCCAAATATGATTCTTCCCAAAGTAAATCGCTGGAAAGATTTTGACCATTATTTGAGCGATGTTACTTCTAAGTATAGAGTTAGATATCGACGAGCACGAAAAAAAGCAGGCGAACTGAAAAGGGTGGAGCTCAGCGAATCGGAAATCATTGAAAAACAGGCTCTGATGCACAACATGTATAATGAAGTGGCAGAAAATTCTGGATTCAATTTGGTTAACTTGAATAAAGAATATCTAATAGAGTTAAAGCGAAATCTTGGTAATCGATTTAAAGTTTATGGCTATTTCCAAGGAGACAGTTTTGTAGGATTCAACTCAACCATAGCAAACGGGACTGAGCTTGAGGCACATTTTTTAGGATTTGTTAAAAAAGTGAATAAAGAATCTCAGCTTTATCTAAACATGTTGTATGATATATTAGAAGAAGGAATCGTTGGAGGTTTTCACGATATCGTCTTTGCAAGAACTGCAATGGAAATCAAATCTTCGCTCGGTGCTCAAGGGTATGATATGAATTGCTACCTTAAGCATCAGAATTCTTTTACTAATAAGCTATTGCCTTCCATTCTTTCTGTGCTCAAGCCAGAAAAAGACTGGGTGCCACGTAATCCATTTAAAGAAATTACTTCTGGTTTTTAACTAAGCCCTTATCTGTTCTTATTTCTTGAGAATTCTACATTATTTTGGTTAGCCCCTGGGAACTGATTGATCTGCATGGATCTGTTTGGTACTAAAAAATTATTAAAATTATTCTCCGAATTTTGCTGAATTATAATTTGATCCTTCAATTCCGTATTTTCAAAAACAACAGTATTGCTTTCTAAGCTTTTCAACCTATACTTGATTGTCGAGCCATCCTGGGTATTCACTCGAATAAAATAAAAGGAATCACCTACTTTTTTAATTTCCATTTTTTCAACATTAAGGCTTTCTCCATTGATAGTAAGTGTAGCATTTCCTTCTAAGGTATAAGCATCCTTCTGAATCCATTTCTGCTGGTTTACCTTATCTTTTTCATAGTTGGCCGTCCAGTTTCCTACTAACCAATTAAATTGATCTAATTCCAGTTCGGAAAGATCCTTGCTTGAAAGAACAATTACGTTGCTTGCGGCATCCAGTTGACTATAATCAGCAGACTCGCTTTCTTTTTTTGCATTGTTGTATTCATCGTCGGAGTAAGCGACTGATTCTAATGATTTTTCTTCAACTTCTGCTTGCGCTTTATCATTCTTGAGCACTTTGGACTTTTGATACGCGGAAGTAGCATCGGCTAACTGTTCTCCTCGATAATCAGAAGAAGATTCATTGCTTGCGTCAACAGAAGTTAATGCAATACTATCTGTATAATAATCAACAACTCCATCCAAAGAAACATCCACTCCTTTTGCACCTAGCCCAGCGGTTGTGTTTTTGTCCAGAAATCCTGACACTAGGTCAGCATTTGCATTACCTTTCATAGAAGAAGGTTCTTTTGTTAAATCAAAAGATTCATTGCTAGCTAAATATTCTGGTTGCCTTGCTTGACGAGTAGTTCTATTTCTTAATTGTAATCTTGTTTTGTATGAACCATTAGCATCCTTGTTATCAGCTAATTTACTTGGACTAACATTGTAATATTGACTAGTATGTATGGCGAGCGCATAAAATCCGCTAGGCTTAGTATATCCTAAGTCTTCCACTTCCAAAGGACCGTCATGGACCATGGCTACTTTTTCATTGGCAAATGTATCTTGCATCCCTCGGTTTATAATTCCAATAGCGCCAACCAGAATGATTAAGCCCGCCGCTATTCCTAACCAGCGATAATTAGATTTAAGGCTAACTACCTTCGGTTCAGAAGCTTGAGCTTCATCCAGTTTTTGGGAAAGTTTATCCCATGCCCTTGGCGAAGGTCGCTCCAGAGAGGTCCGATCCTTATCCTTAAACTTTTCGAAAAATTTACTTTCTTTTTCCATTGTGATTACATTGAATCAGTCGCCCGGATTCCCGGATAATTATTTGCGATCAATAATTCTCTCATTTTTTTCTTAGCTAAAATCAGTTGAGATTTAGAAGTATTGATACTTATATTTAATTTTTCAGCAATCTCTCGATGCTTAAATCCTTCAATCACATATAGATTGAAGATCGTTCGATAGCCATTAGGAAGCCTTTCTAATAATTTCAAGATATCTGCTGCCTGCAAATCGTCTTCCACTGTTAATGTTTGTTTAGCATCTCCCTCTCTAGGTTCGTAGGCTTCTTCAGTAGGTTTTCTTTTTCTCAAAAACATCAAAGACTCATTTACCATAATTCTTCTAATCCATCCTTCAAAGCTCCCTTTATCGCCAAACTGCTCAATTTTAGTGAAAGCTTTAAAAAAACCTTCTACCATCACGTCCTCTGCATTTTGAGTGGATTTCACATATCTTCTGCAAACGGCTAGCATACGGGGAGCCAGCCGCTCATAAAGCAGCTCTTGAGCTTTTCGATCTTGCTTCAGACATCCTCGTATGAGTTCTTTTTCAGTCACAAGCCTAAGTTTTCTTTGATATTTCCATTACTGGAAGTTAAGCAGGTTTCCCCGTTTGCTAATTTCTAATGTGCACCTTTAGTTAGCTGAATTTAAAAGAAAGATGCAAGTTTTTTGAATTCTGGCGCCTCGAGCAGCCAAATCTCTCAATTTAACCCAAATTACTTGCCCAAAGAGCTATCTTTGGCCACTTAAATCAATACTTGAATCATGGCCGCTCAAAATGATATTCTCTCCCTAGAACCCATTTCCTTAGTTGAAAAGTATGGCGCACCCTTGTATGTCTATGATGCCAAGAAAATTAAAGCGCAATTTGATCTCATGATCAACGCTTTTGATGTTTCAGATATCAAGATCAACTATGCCTGTAAAGCACTGACTAATATCAATATCTTACGCTTTTTAAAACAGCTAGGTTCGGGTTTGGATACCGTAAGTATACAGGAAGTAAATCTTGGACTTCATGCGGGATTCGCACCAGAAGATATCATGTACACTCCGAATTGTGTTTCCATGGAAGAGATTTCAGAAGCTGTGGCCCTTGGTGTTAGAATCAATATTGATAACATTGCCATATTAGAAGAATTTGGACATAAGCATCCTGAAGTGCCTGTCTGCATTCGGATCAATCCGCATATTATGGCTGGAGGATCTTCAAAGATCTCAGTGGGCCACATCGATTCAAAATTTGGAATTTCCATTCATCAGGTGCCACATGTTGTTCGAGTAGTGGAGACAACTGGGATAAAAGTGGAAGGTCTTCATATGCATACTGGCTCAGATATTTTGGATTCAGAAGTTTTCTTGAGAGGGGCAGAAATTCTTTTTTCTGCCGCAGTTCACTTTAAGGAACTTTCCTTTATCGACTTTGGTTCTGGTTTTAAGGTTCCTTATAAAGAATCTGATTATTCTACAGATGTTGTTGATTTAGGAAAACAATTGTCAAGCAGATTTAATGATTTTTGTAAAAACTATGGAAAAGATTTAAGCTTAGTTTTTGAACCTGGAAAATTTTTAGTGAGTGAGGCAGGATATTTTTTGGTTAAAACAAACGTTGTAAAACAAACTACCTCGAACGTATTCGTTGGTGTCGACTCAGGTTTGAATCATTTGATTCGACCTATGTTTTATAATTCTTATCACGAAATTACAAATGTCTCGAATCCGGATGGAAAACCAAGAATATACTCTGTGGTTGGATACATTTGTGAAACAGATACTTTTGGTATAAATAGAAAACTAGCAGAAGTCAAAGCAGGAGATATTCTTGCCTTTGCAAATGCGGGGGCATATTGCTTCTCTATGGCTTCAAATTATAATTCCAGATTTAGACCTGCAGAAGTCTTGATTCTGGACGGCAAAGATTATTTAATCAGAGAAAGAGAAAACTTTGATGATTTGCTTCATCACCAAGTTGAAATCCCTGATTTAATAACTGCCAAAAAAGCGACGTCGATTATCTAAAATTTTAATAGTAAACCAATAGCCGTATTTTACGTAGTAACCTAAAAGGAAATTAAATGGAATTAGCCGCAAGATATGAACCGCAGGATAAAGAGGCCAAATGGTACAAACATTGGGAGTCTAAAAAATACTTTAGATCAACTCCAGATGACCGCGAACCATTTTCTATAGTTATCCCTCCGCCAAATGTTACGGGTGTTTTGCATATGGGGCATATGTTGAATATTTCCATTCAAGATATTTTGTGCCGTCACGCTCGACAAAATGGAAAAAATGTTTGTTGGGTGCCTGGAACGGATCACGCTTCTATCGCCACAGAAGCAAAGGTGGTAAAGTTACTACGCGAACAAGGAATCAAAAAAACAGATATCGGTAGAGAGGCATTCTTAGGTCATGCCTTTGAATGGAAGGAAAAATATGGAGGCATTATTTTAGATCAGTTAAAAAGATTAGGAGCTTCTTGTGATTGGGAACGAACCCGATTCACTATGGAAGAAAGTCTTTCAGAAGCTGTTATAAAAGTTTTTATCGATCTATATAAAAAAGGAAAAATATACCGTGGACTGAGAATGACCAATTGGGATCCAGTTGCTTTGACCGCTTTGTCTAATGAAGAGGTTTTGCACAGGGAAGAAAATTCTCACCTTTTTCACATTAAATACAAAATAGAGGGAACCGAAGATCGATACGTCGTTATCGCTACTCAGCGTCCAGAGACTATTATGGCGGATGTTGCCATCGCTGTTCATCCTGATGACGATCGGTTTAAAGATTTGGTTGGAAAAAAAGCAATCATCCCATTGATCGATAGAGCAATTCCGATCATTGCAGACACCTATGTGGATATTGAATTTGGAACGGGTGCACTAAAGATTACTCCTGCGCATGATCAAAATGATTATGAAGTAGGAAAAAGACATAATCTAGAAGTCATAGATATTCTGTATGCCAACGGAACACTAAATGAAAAAGCACAAATTCTAGTTGGAGAGGATCGTTTTGAAGCTAGAAAAAAAATAAAAGGTTTATTAAAAGATGCGGAAGTTCTAGTTGAGTTAGAACAATACAGAACGAGCATTGGGCATTCCGAAAGAACGGATGCAGTGGTAGAGCCTAGGCTTACTTTTCAATGGTATCTCGACATGAAAGAATTCTGTGCGAATGCATTAGAGGTAGTTGAAAAAGGAGAGGTTAAATTCTACCCTGAGCACATGAGCAACATGTACAACAACTGGCTCAAAGAAGAAAACGTTCGGGATTGGTGTATCTCCAGACAACTTTGGTGGGGACAGCAAATTCCTGCCTGGTTTTATAAAGAAGATGTTTTTGTAGCTACTACAGAGGAGGAGGCTTTGGCACAAGCACGTGCTAAGTATGGCGATGATATTCAAGCTACTGACTTGAAAAGAGATGAAGATGTGGTCGACACTTGGTTCTCTAGTTGGCTTTGGCCAATCTCTGTTTTCGATGGTTTTGACAAACAAGAAGAACTAAAATATTATTATCCTACCAATGTACTTGTTACCGGTTGGGACATTATATACCTATGGGTGGCCCGAATGATCATGGCTGGATATGAATGGGCACCAGAGTTATTGGGAGATCAAGCAGCAAAAGGAGTTCAACCTTTTCATGAAGTTTATTTTACTGGAATGGTAAGAGATT
This sequence comes from uncultured Saprospiraceae bacterium, assembly GCA_937930025.1. Lineage (GTDB taxonomy): Bacteria > Bacteroidota > Bacteroidia > Chitinophagales > Saprospiraceae > JABDJM01. The sequence continues at coordinate 9,368 of CALGJW010000384.1, forward strand.
CTCAACGAAGAAAAATGAGTAAGTCATTAGGGAATAGTCCCGATGCCCTAGCACTAATTGATCGTTATGGAGCAGATGGCGTTCGTTTTGGAATGTTGAGCTCTGGAGCGGCTGGAAACGACATCATTTTTGATGCACCCATTGATAAGGAAACAAAGAAGGCTTTAAATGAATCCAAACTTTGTGACCAAGGGTTAAACTTTGGAAACAAGATGTGGAATGCTTTGAAGCTCTTGAAAATGTGGGAAGTCGTTGCCGAACCTGTAAGCAAGGAAACAAAAGTGATAAATGAATTGGCCGGCCTTTGGTTTGAAAATAAAATCAATAAGGTAATGGGCAGCATAGAAAAGCATATGAAGGTTTACCGGTTATCCGATGCGCTCATGGAGCTCTACAAATTTATCTGGGGAGACTTTTGCTCAGAATATTTAGAGATGATCAAACCTGAATATGGAAAGCCAATTGATGAAGCAACCTTAAACAGAAGCTTAGGTTTTTTCGGAACATTGATGAGTGCCTTACATCCTTTTATGCCGTTTGTCACCGAAGAAATTTGGCATAAGTTGCAAGACCGAAAAGAAGGGGAGGATTGCTGCATTTCTTCTTATCCGAAATCCGCTGAATTTGATGAAGCATTGATAAAAAAAGTGGATGGTGCTATTGAACTGATTTCTACTATTCGTAAAACCAGAAACGAAAAAGGAGTAAAACAAAAGGATCCGCTCAAACTATATGTTCAAAAAACGTCAGGAGCTGAAGCATTCATGGCAATGGTAGGCCTGAAAGATATTATTAGCAAATTGGCTTACGTAGAGGATATTGAATTCCTAGAAGGGGACGTTCCGCAAAATGCACTACCATTGGTTATTGGGCAAGAGAAGTTTTTCCTATTGATCAATCAGACGATTGATGTGGCCGAGGAAAAGACCAGACTTGAGGCAGACTTAAAACATCTCAAAGGATTTGTATTTGGTGTGGAGAAAAAATTAAGCAATGAACGTTTCGTTCAAAACGCACCGCCTCAAGTTATTGAAAACGAAAGAAAGAAATTGGCAGACGGGCAAGCGAAAATTAAACATATTGAAGAGTCCCTTGGGAATTTAAACTAACAGCTTTTTTCTCTTTCAAAAAAAAGGCCTCAATCAATTTTGATTGAGGCCTTTTTAATAGACGACTATTGCTTGACTAATTTTTCTCTTGCGATAAGCACACCATCACTTTCAATGATCAGCTGATATACTCCGTTGGGCAATCCTTCGTCAATGGTTAACTGAATAGATTGATTGTTCCCTATAGGCCAATCTTCGATTTGAACCAATTGACCGAGTTCATTGAATATTTTAACTTGCGTTGGCTTTAGATTATTTTGCTGTCCATCTAACTGAATTGAAACAATATCTTTTACTGGATTCGGAATTAATTCAACTTTATTTAATGTTTGAGTTATAGATTTGTTTGAAACTGATTTATCTCTAATATGTAATCGGATAGTAGGAGTGATATCAAACCCAAATCCCAACATATCAAATTCTAAATCATTCCCATCGATTATTGCTAAAACACTATGGTATCTTGGTTCATTTATTATTTGAGATCTTTGCAAAGTACTTCCGTATCGGGTCCCTACATAAGCCCCAATTTTTATATCCTGAGCTGTAAATTGGGCATTGAATTTCACTGTTGCAATGTAATGTGTGTTATCTTCTAATGTAAGGAGATCAACTGCTTCAAAGGGCTGGTAAACATATTCCAATGGCATTTCTTCTCCAGTAACAAGGTAGTCTCCAAACGCCACCACTGTCCTTTCGTCGACTTGAATTACGCCATCTGGATTGGGGGATCCATTTGGTCCTCCAGTATCCCGCCACTTATATAACAAAACATTTATGTTCGTCCCAGCAATTTCCTCGAAATCAAACCCTTGATTCTCAGGTTTAAAAGTGAATGAGATTCCAGCTGCTTCTACTTGCGAACCATTTGGAAGGAAAAAAACGTTACCCCAAGCCCAATCATGTGGAACGCCGTTCCCCCACCTAAAATTTGGTGGTCTTGCATAATCATTCACGTCATCTTCTTTGGCAAAAATGGAATCTGTAATTTCAAAAGTAAAATTAAATCTATTGTTTTCTGGAGTTTCATCTCCAGGGTTGACAATATTATAAATACCATTGTAAAACCCTATCGATTGAATGGCTTCA
>CALGJW010000385.1 GCA_937930025.1 uncultured Saprospiraceae bacterium
GAAGCAGAGAGTCATTCCCTTCTATGACAGGACCGACTCTTGATCCCGTGGCAGCGGCGCAAGGATTAGTAGACCAGATATTTAGTCTTGTCTTAAATCCAGAGCGGTTAAATCGAATTTACTTGCAAAGTGCTACAGAAAGCAATACATTAAACATTGCACAGGTGATAGAAGCCATGTGGAATGCGAATAGAGGGAATCAACCTTTGGCAGCACTGGTCCAACAAAGATTAGTGGATCACTTATTATCCACTCTTCAACAAAAAAAATTGCATGTGACTACAGCCGCAGAATTGATGAACGAATTAATGAAAATAAGAAAACAACTATCTAGTGGAAATGGCCAACACGCATTTCTTCAATATAAAATCGATAAGTATTTAGAAGCTCCAATGGAGTGGAAGTCCAGCCCTTCTATCAATATGCCAGATGGCTCCCCTATAGGAACCACCCCATGTAATCATTCCTTTTAAAAAAACCAACATGTCAGAAGAAGCATTAAAACGAGCAAAGAAAAGAGTAAAGAAGAAAAAAGGCTTTTATGGACACCTAGGGGCGTTTATTACGGTGAATGCCTTCATGATGATGTTGATGGTTGTATCCGGTGATAGTGTTGTGGAATGGTTAGTGCCAATGTCAGGCTGGGGTATAGGTTTAGCCATGCATTATTTTGGAGTATTTGGATTCCCTGGAAGTGGGGCAGGCGGGGCTGAATGGGAAGAGAAGCAATTGAAAAAAGAGTTGAAAAAAGAAGGCTATGAGTTGGACCAATTTGAAGAAATAGAAGATGGACTTGAACTAAAAGACCTTGATTCCGAAGAAGCGGAAGCGGAAGGAGAGATTATTAAACGACAGTGGAGGGATGAGGATATGGTATAGGTAATTGATAATTGTCGAATGTTCATATTACGAGCGTTTTTTTGAATCACGAGCATATTTGCAATTTCGATTTCGAACACAGGTAGAGACCTAATGCATTACAGCTCTACCTGTGTTCTTACGTTGAAAACAATTGTTTTAATATTTCCTTAACGCTCCCTAAATAATAAAACCACTTCAATAGAAGTTTAGATAAAAGAGTTTCATACACAAAGGTGAATAGTTCCCCTTTTCACCTAGCACAACAGATCTGTTTAACCGAGCAGATCTGTTTTTTTATGGCTTCTTCAAGAGATATCATTGGCCGACTGATTCCTGTTTCGTTATTCGACTTCGTGTTCTAGAACAAACCTTAAAGGTTAATTTGTGAAACTTACCAGTCGACAGAGGCGGATTAGTGGCAACTCATAAAGTTATTCGACCCTGCGCCGCAGGCAACCTGACAACCTTTGTTGGTTTGAACTAATAGCTGCGATGCAAATTTATGTACAGTGGGAATACACGTCGATTCGTCATTGCGTCGCAAACAATTGCCGCGCAGCGAATTGAACTAATTGCGGCCGTACGGCAGTTGGGACTATTCTTTCATGAGCCACCGAATCAGCAAGGGAATTGCCAATAAATCTGCTAATAATGCGGAGATCAAAGTCAAACTGATTAATAATCCAATGGTTACACTTGGAGGATGGATCGAAAATAGCATCACCAAAAATCCAAAGAATAAAATTACTGATGTTAGACAAATTGCTTTTCCGGTTTCTAAAAATGTAACAAGCAAAGAAGCTTCTATATCTTTTCCTTTGTCTCGCGCTAATTTATATTTACTGAGAAAATGAATTGTATCATCCACCGCGATTCCAAATACAATGGCAAAAACGATGGAGACTCCGGAGTCCAGTTCAATTCCCAAAAAGCCGAGCATCGCGCCAGCTATGACCAATGGAAATAAATTTGGAACCAAAGAGATAATTACTAACCGCCAGTTTTTGAAAAGAAGTACCATCAAGATGCTAATGATTAATATGGCTATTCCCAAACCTTGCATTAAGCTTTGTCGGATGTAAGTGGCATTTTTATCTATTATAACGCCCATTCCTGTTTGATGAAAAGTGAGTTGACTAGTATCTACATTGGTATTGATCCATTGTTTTAGATCTTCACCCAATTCAGTAACTCGATCAGCACCCATATCTTTTACACGTGCCGTAATTCTCGCTTTATCACCTCCCTTACTCAGTAATACACTTTTAGTATTCGCAGGAACTTTGGTGACTAACTTTTTATACTTGTCAAAATCTGCCTCACTTTCGGGTAAGTCGTAGTATTCAACTTTGTTTCGATTCATCATTCGATGAACAGATTTGTACAATGAGGTAATTGAGTTGACACCCTCGATACCTTCATAACTGCGAAGTTTATTTTCAACTTTATTGATATCGCTGATCGCTGCAAAAGTTTCAATCGAAGTCGAATCTTTGGCTACGACCGCAAGCTCAAATGGCCGGAATCCCGCAAAGTTGGTTTCAAAGAATGAGAAGTCTCGTGTTATTTTTTCTCCTCGCGGCAGATTCGACGAAAGGTTATAGTTGGTCGTTGCCAATGAAATGCCCCATAAGCCTACCAATGCTGAAATGATCAATCCGACTAAAATATTTCTTTGATTACTTCTTGTAAACAAATAGGAACGATTCATTAGTTTGTCCCAAAAAGCTTCTCCTCTGCCCAATTTTATCAATTGCTCTTTTTCAAACATGGAAAGCAAAGCAGTGGTGAAAAAGATCACAGTAACATATGCGATCATAACTCCAATGGCTGCATTAATACCAAATTCTCGAATCGGGCCTATCTTCGAAGTTAGCAGCGAGGCGAATCCTATTGCCGTGGTGATGGAGGTTAATAAAGTGGCCATGCCTATTTCTTTGATCGCTATGGTTATTGCCTCCCTTCTATTCAGCCCTTTTTTCAATTCATCTATATACTTCGTCATGATATGTATCACGTCTGAAGTTCCCACTATGATCATCAGCACTGGATAAAGTGCAGCCATTGCATTGAGCGGCCTACCCAAGGCACTTAATACCCCAAGGAAAATTAAAAGTCCAAGTCCAATGGAAATCAAGGCAATGAATACTCCCCAAGGCCTTCTGAATATCCAAAACATCACTAAGGAAACAAGTATCCCGGATACAATTGCCGAAACAGTTACCTCCCTTTTTTGCATAGCTACCATTTCCTTTTGAAAATAACTTGGACCCAAAACGTAGTAATCATCAAACCCAAAGCTTATTGCAAGACTATCTAGGCTGGTAATCAAGACACTGGATTCTTCCAGAAAAACGGAGTCCTGTGTTTGACAAGCAATAACCAAAGAGGTAGCATCGTCGGAAATTAGACTCCCTCGAAACCGCTCATCTGCTAAAATATTCTGTTTGTCTTTTTCGTATCGAGATGGTTCTTTAATATGAATCGCAGGAATGGTTGTTATTCCGAAAGGCGTTTTGATAGGGTAGGAAACCTGGGTAAGCGAATTGGAATTTTTGATGTAAGGAAGCCTACCAGCCTTTATGGTAAACTCATCCACTTTTTTCAAAAATGCTTCCTCAAAAACACCAGATTTTTTTTCTACAGCTATTAAGACAAAGTTGATATCTGTTTCGAAGTCTTCAATAAAGGTCTGGTAAAAAGCTAAGTCGGGATCGTCTTTTGGAAAGAAATCTTCAAAGGAAAACTTGAACTTGGTTTGAAGGGCAAAATAAGCACTCGCTAAAGTGATTGCTCCAAAGGTGATCAATATGATTGTCCGAATTTTTCTCATGTTAATTATGCTAGCAATCTAACCCTCCTTTTTCAATTGAGTTGAACATTTGAACGATTAATTCTAAAGTGTTTTTGTTTTTGACACGAATATGTTGAATTCAAAATTTCCAATGATTCGAACAAAATTTGGCCAAAATGAAACCATTTTTTCCCTATAAAGGTAGAAATGAAGGTAAAAACATGAAAATCAGATAATTTGGCTGTGAATTCGCAGTTATATAGTTGGAACTATTCTATAACTCTCTTATGCGTTCAAAAAAGCTTTTGATACTGTTTGCAGTACTCTTACTTTCCGCCTTGGAATGGTCTGAGCTGAGTGCACAAGAAAATATCGTTCCCAACCCTGGATTTGAAAATTATTCCAACTATCCATTAGGCTGGTTCTACAAAGGCGCTGATTTTACAAGAGTGATCAAGTATTGGAATGCTCCTACAGCGGCTAGTCCTGATGTATTTGGACCCAAAGTTAGGATACCTAGTAAGTGGGCGGAAAAGGGATTTGGAGAGATGAAGCCAAAAGCAGGAAAATCTTTCGTTGGAATTACCACCTATGGCTGCGAAGGAGGAAAGCCGCATTGTCGAGAGTACGTTCAGATTCAATTATCTGAACCCTTAGTAGTCGATCAAGAATACCAAGTGAGTTTTTGGGTGGCACCTGTGAAGCGATCTCTGCGCTGCGATAAAATTGGCGCCTACTTCAGTCAAAAGGAAATTCGCGAAGCCACCGACGAGCCGTTATTTTTTAAACCGCATATAGAATCGAGAAAGATCATTGGTGGAAATGGTTGGCAAAAAGTTACGGGTAGATTGAAAGCAGAACAAGACGATAGCTATATCATTATCGGAAATTTTTATCCAGACGAAATGACCCGCACGCAGACCGTCTCAAATAATTTGAATTTTGGTTACTATTATTTAGATGAGATTGAAGTAAAAAAATTGGAGCCCATTCTTGCAGTTCCGGAACAAAAAGGGGAATTGACTCGATCGAATTTTGCTATTGGAACAGTGATTAGACTAGACAACATTTTTTTCGATCATGACAAATCAGAATTGCTGCCAAGGTCATTTACCGAACTAAATAATTTAGCTCAAATATTGAATGACTATCCAGCAATGCGCATCGAAATTCGAGGTCATACCGACGGCGTAGGCGAACAGTCTTATAATCTTCCTTTGTCAGAACGTCGAGCAAAAGCAGTGGTAGATTATCTCATCCAATCGGGAATAGCGCATAGTAGATTGGTTCACCAAGGCTACGGATCAGCTATGCCTGTAGCCAACAATAGTTCCAAAGAAGGGCGCCAAGAAAATCGAAGAGTAGAATTCAAAATACTTTCCAAGTAAGGTCCGCTTTAGCAAGGCAAAATTTATCTTTGTTGTATGTTAAAAGCTTATTTCAAACGAGGCAGAATAGAAGCAGGCTGTGATGAGGCAGGACGCGGCTGTTTAGCCGGACCAGTCTTCGCCGCTGCAGTGATCTTGCCCAAGGGATTTAAAAATAAACTGCTGAACGATTCCAAACAATTAACAGAAGCACAACGAAATGAACTGCGACCTATTATTGAAAAAGAAGCGGTAGCGTTTGGGGTTGCTTCACTCAGTCCTAGAGAAATAGAAAAACATAATATTCTGAAATCCTCCTTTTATGCTATGCATCGAGCAGTAAATAAATTGAAGGTGAACCCCGAGGCTTTATTAATAGATGGCAATAGATTTATTCCCTACAAGGAAATTCCTTACGACTGCATCATCAAAGGAGATGGCAAATATTTGTCTATAGCCGCAGCCAGTATTTTAGCAAAGACCTATCGGGATGAATACATGGAAAAATTAGCGAAGAAATTTCCACATTATTGCTGGGATACAAACAAGGGGTACCCTACCAAAGCACATCGCGAAGGCATTGCTTGTCATGGACCCTGTAAGCATCATCGGAAGACATTTAGGTTGTTGAAGGAGCCGGAGCAGTTGGAAATAGAATTCTGAACTACTCGTGCGATGCGATGTAAGACCAAAGGCGGTATAGCTTCATCACGATAGATAATAATGCGAAGGATTTAATATTCGTCGTTTGTATTCGATGATCTTAAGTGTTCATTAATTAGCCTATTCATATCCTCATTAGTCCAACCTTTTTCCTTCCATACTACATCAGATTGGGAGGAGAGTTTTCCAGCCAATTATTGGACGATAAGGTCCTTTATTTTAAGAACGTCCTCATCTTCCATATCTCTTGAAAAGAGTTTCAGTAACTCAATTTGCATATTGCTTAATGGATAATTTAAGGATCGTATAACTTTATACTTTTACAACTGATTAATAATCAGCATTGCGCAATAGAAACAACTAACGCGTAGACTTAACAAAAATTAGTAAAACTGGACTATTTTGCTCTTAGCTACTTTCAATTCAAATCCGCATTCAAACAATTCACAAACTTTAATCGTTGAACAAGAACTGATAGATGGGAAAAATGTAGGTTTTAAATGGACTTTATATGACCTAAATATGCGCATTGTCTTAATAAATCAAAGTACTGCTAACGTTGCTAGAATTTCAACTTACGGTCTTTCTAAAGGGACTTACCTCATGAAAATTATTGAAACGGATAGCGAAAATATTATTGTAAAAAAAGTCGTTATACAATAAGTAAATGATCAAAAAACTAACCCTACTAACAATCTTGAGCATGACCATACTATATGGTCATGCTCAACCATTTATTCAATCCTATTTGCATGAATATGGATGGAATGCTCGAGATATTACAGAACTTGAGAATAAAGATATTTTGATTGGAGGAAGCAAGTCTTTTGTCATTGGTGTTTCGAAAATGAATGTTGTTCGGGTAGATTCTTTAGGTAACTTTATATGGAATAGAGAGTATGGATTTAATTTCGGAAATACTCTAACCAGTGTAGGGGAAGATTCTGAACAGAATATTTTACTAGGAGGAACTACAACCGGCAATCAAATTAGCGTGGAATTTGGAAAGTCTATTTTACTCAAAGTAGACCCGCAAGGAGATACAATCTGGCAAAAGGTGTATCAACTTGGAGACAGCACTAAAAATAATTCTATTGCCAATATTAAAATTCTTTCAGACAATTCTATAGTAGCTGTCGGAAATCGAAGGGATTATTCCAATTGGATGTCGCAAGGAAATGTATTTCGAGTAGATACAGACGGGAACCTGCTTTGGTTCGATGTGCAAAATGATTTAGGAACGGACATTTCTTATCAAGAAGTAATTCTAGATGCGGAAGAAAATATTTATTGCTTAGGAAAGATAAACATTCCAGATAGGAGTGTGGATGTAATTGTAGCAAAATACAATAAGGCCGGAACTAAACTATGGGTGAAGACATTCGGTGTTCCCTTGCAAGATAATCCGGTAAGTTTATTAGCATTGGATAACGGGAATATTCTTGTGAACATGTCTAGGCAATACGATCTTAATCCATCCAGTAGTAGGTGTGATATTATGGAGATCAGTAGTGTCACTGGAGATAGCCTTAACTCAACACCAGTTCCTGTTTATTCCGATTTTGAAGATTGCTTTTCAGCAGTTGGTCATGAAATGCTTTCTGATAATTCTATGGTAATTATTAAAGGCACAGAAAGAATTCAAGGTCAAAACATCCTTCATTATGAAATGATGCACTTTGATAGACAAGGAGAAGAAATCAATCACAAATGGCTTCCTTTTACCACAGCCGATTATACTTTTTGGTATACAATGGCTAAAACAAGTGATGATCACTTGTTGATAGCAGGCAACAAACGTGCGGATACTTGTGCTACCTCCTCTTGTCTTGTACTTGTAAAGTTGACTAAAGAAGGAGATTTTGTTTCCAGCATTAATATCCCGAATTTATCTAAAGACGAGTTCCTTCTTTTTCCAAATCCTTCTAATGGAATAGTGAATTACAAATGGCAGAGTGGCACAGGGACTGAGCAGATAGCTTCTTATCAGGTCTATTCTTCCACGGGGCAATTGATCCATTTTGAAAAGAATCCACAAAGGGACTCTGGTGTGATTGACTTGGCGAATGCTCCGCCTGGGATCTATGTGATTCGATTTCTTTTTAAGTCGGGGCGGGAGATCGCGAAGCGGGTGGTGGTGCAGTGAAGTGATTTCCAGAATTGATAAACCCGCATTCAAAAGGATCCACTATGCCTCAACAAAAGCTATATTACAATAAGAAAAGGATTTTCTTATTATAAGAAATACTAACCTATTGATGAAAATATTGGCGGCAACAAATCAGCCTTATCCAAACACCAAGCCTAATCTTCACGCTCGATCACCGCAGAAAGCCCTCTATCCACCAAACCTTCTTTCAAAGGCTTAAGTACATCAAAGGGTGCAGTTTTAACATTCGCTTTTCCCTTGTAATGGATGATTAGGGACAGTTGTTCCGATTGTTCGTTTGTGTGGCTTAGGATATCAATAAAGCATTTGATTACCCAATCAAAGGTATTTACCTCATCGTTGTGCACGATTAGATGTGCGTGCGTTCCTGTATCAGTTTTTTCTTCAACCAATACATCTTCTAATTCTTCGACTTGTGTGGAACTTATAGGTTCCAGAATGGATTCATTGAAAGTTTGCATGAATCTTATTTTAAGTTATTCAATGTTGACTTTACCGCTTCAAAATTTGGTAAATCACCTGCAGACTCTAACACTTCTGCATAGCGAATAGTTCCCTCCTTGTCAATTACGAAGGCAGAACGTTTCGCAACACCTCTCATACCGAGTACAAATTCCTCGTACATACAGCCATAAGCACGGCAAACATCTTTGTTAAAATCAGAAAGTAAAGTAAAGTTGAGCTTAAGCTCCTCCTTAAATTTTGCTAAAACCATTGGCGAGTCAATAGAAGCTGCCAAAACCTCGGCATCAAGATTTTGGTAACTTGCTATATCATCTCTGGTATTACAAAGTTCTGTTGTACAAACTCCGGTAAAGGCTAAAGGAAAAAATAATAGTACCACATTACGACCTTTGTAGTCTTCTAATGATACTTCTTTAGTGTCTGAAGCGCGAAGGGTGAAGGTTGGGGCTTTATCACCGATAGTAAAACTCATCTGAATATTTTATTTGTAAACAAAACTTAGAACATCAAATATAAGGATTATGCTCCGATAAACCGCTTGATTATTGCACAGAAAGTTGAATATGCTACGTTTATAATACTTAAAGCTCTTAGGTTCATTTGATTTTCCTTAAATAAAATGGATTTAAAAATATTAACAACAAGGGATTTTAGTATTCCGTATATAATAATCCGCAAAGATTCTATTTTGCAGTCGCGTATGGATCAAGAAAAAAGAGCCTATCTAGAACTTCACATTGCAGTATTCCTTTTTGGGTTTACCGCAATTCTCGGTGACCTGATCAGTCTACCGGCTACGACCTTGGTTTGGTGGCGCGTGTTATTGACTTGTATTAGTTTTTTCTTTCTTATCCCTGTGGTAAAAAACATCCGTAAGATTCCAAAAAGACTGATTGGGATTTATTGTGGCGTTGGGGTATTAGTCGCTATTCATTGGATTACTTTTTTCGGAGCAATAAAATTTTCTAATGCATCCATCTGTCTAGTGTGCATGGCCACGACTTCTTTTTTTACTTCTATTCTTGAACCCATCATTTTAAAAAATAAAATTCAAAAATACCAACTTCTTTTAGGGGTAATGATTATTCCGGGAATGGTGTTGGTGGTTTCTAACTTGCAAGCGGACATGTGGTATGGAGTGGTGCTAGGATTAATTTCAGCTTTTTTAGCAAGCTTGTTTTCTAGTATCAATAAAAAGTATGTCAATGATGCTGATCCAATGGACATCACCTTTTTAGAGTTGGCTGCTGCCTGGGTTTTTATCAGCCTAATACTTCCCTTCATGAATCCTGGAGTGGATTCTTTTTTACCGCAAGGAATGGACTGGTTTTATCTACTTATCCTTTCCCTCTTATGTACAACGCTGGCCTATGTACTTTCCCTAAGAGCATTAAAACATCTATCCGCTTTCGCCTCCAACCTTACGGTTAACTTAGAGCCGATTTATGGGATAATATTAGCCGCATTGTTGTTGGGAGATAGCAAGGAATTGAACCTCGGCTTTTATCTGGGCTGCGGAATTATTTTGCTTGCTGTTTTTAGTTTTCCCTATTTGAAAAAAAGATTTGAAAAAAAGATTTGAAAAAACGCCCGTGTAAAGATATGGATGAAAAAATAATCAATAGAGACTACGATCTAATGATGAAATACTGCCAGGCGAATTCTGAACCAATTGATCCAATATTGGCAGAACTAGAGCGGGTTACTTATCTGCGAACCTTGGCTCCTCAAATGATCTCTGGAGTGATACAAGGGCGTTTTCTACAAATGCTCTGTCAGTTGCAAGGAGCAAAAAAAGTATTGGAGGTTGGAACCTTCACAGGATATGCGACCATCTGTTTAGCCCGTGGAATTCAAGAAGGCGGGATGGTATCTACCATAGAAGTAAACAAAGAACTAGAGTATATTTCTAAATCATTTTTTGAAAAAGCAGGATTGTCTGATCGCATTACTCAAATCTGGGGCGATGCGAAAGAAGTGATTCCCAATTTGGAAGGTCCATTTGATTTGATCTTCCTAGATGGCGCAAAGGCAGATTATGCCTTGCTGTTTGATACCATCATTGGAAAAATAAGACCTGGTGGATTATTGGCAGTAGACAATGTACTTTGGAGTGGGAAAGTTGCCTTTGGTGCAACGGATAAGGGAACTAAAATGATTGATAAGTTTAACCAACTGGTGAATAAGGACGAAAGAGTGGAGTCGCTCATCTTGCCTTTTCGAGATGGACTGATGTTAGCGCGGAAGAAGTAATTTCATTAGCGTTTAAAAAAGGTTGATATACCCAAAGTGCGTTTTTACTTGTCGAAAATCTAAGGGTAAATCGTTCTGCGAACCAACAGCGAAACTAAACCCAAAAATCCCCACCTTGGTTTCTACAGCAAAGCCGGCCCCAATTCCCAAAGGCTGATCGTACGTTGTTTCATCACCACTACTATCCTCAATATACCCATAGTCTAAAAAGGCAAAGATGAATGAGTTGACATCCAAGAGTAGTCTGTATTCTACAGTTGCAACTGCATAAGCGGAGGCCGTAAAATTTTCCTCATCAAATCCTCGCAATAAATAATTTCCTCCCAAACGAAACTGTTCGTTGGATATGACTTTTGTAGGGCTATATATAGCGCCTCCTTTTAGCGCAGTTTTCAAAGTAAAGGATTGTCCGATCGGAAAGTATTTTTCTATTGACCCTTCCATCCTGATTTGCCAATTTTTTGCATTCAAGCTATCGTATAGCATTTGGGGATCAAAAGATTCTCGTGCCAAGGCAAGGATGCTATTGTTTTCTTGTATTTGCTTATTGCCAAAACCCGTTCGAATCTTTGTGGCCCATCCCTTGGTTGGATTAAATCTATAATTGAGTTGCTGATTTTGCCATTCCAATCCAAATAAAACATTTCTGAAATCCAACTGCTTTGGTAACCGGCTAGTGTTTATAATTGAAGCCGTATCTACTTGCAATAAATTCGTCTGACGATTTTCCCAAAATGCTTTGATATAATTATTCCCTTCAAATAAATATTGAAGACCGAGTTCTGAATTGACTTCCAAGAAAAGAGAATCACGACGATAAATTTTTAGATCTCCGTTGACTCCAAATGGCATTCCAAAGATATAGGGATAAGAAACAGAAAATTCTCCTTCCTGCCTTTGCGGTCTTAATTGCTCATATTGAAAATAAATTCGTTCTCCTAGACCGAGTCTATTGTTCCAATCCAGCGTGGCGGCGATCGTAAATAATGGCCGATTTACTACCGTTGGATTCTGACTATTATCTCTTGGCAAGACCCCAACAATGATATCCGTTCTAGATGCTTTTTTCGGCTTTAGAAATAAATTCACTATCGCTGATTTTCCTCGGAAGGTAACCGTTGATCTTTTGCTTTCTTGTAAGAATACCAATTCTCGAATTCTGTTTGAAATGGCATTTACTTTTTCCGCAGAATAAGCAGCCCCGGGATCTATTCCCAAATACTCTTGTAGATACTTTTTTGTGATTTTTATGTCTCCAACCAAATTCACTTCTGCGAATTTCATCAACTGTCCTTTTTCTATCATTAGGGTACCAGCAATCTGATCCTCGGAAATGACGATGCTGTCTAGATATACTTTGGTAAATGGATAGCCAGAATTTTCTGCGATGGTCAGAATGCGTTGTTCTAATTTAACTAAGTCAGCTGGGCTAATTTTTTTCCCTTCCTGTCTTTTGAGATTAACGTTGGATTCATTCAATAGATAAGCATCTACATTTCCGTTGTTGATCTTTGCCCATGTAAAAGAGGGTCCTGGTTGTAAGTAGGCGTGATAGGTGCGTTCCTTCCATTCTCCACGATCGCTGTTGGCTTGAAGAAAAGATTCCACTCTTAATTTTTGAACATAACTGGCGTATGCTTGCAATATGCTTAGGCTATCAGCATAGACCGCATCATACTCTTGCAATTTTTTAGAAACAGTATGACCTTCAGGGAAATGAATTTTTAAACGATATTCGTCCTGTGCATGCAGCATCGACAGACTACTGATCAAGAAGACCAATGGTAGAAAAAAACTAAGAATTTGTGATTGTCTGCTAAGCATCAATAGATTTAACGAAAAATAAGCGCTTTGGGTGTGGTCAAGCGATTCATTTCTTTCAAAAATCGCCACCTTTGTCAGAACGCATAATTTTTTCACTATGGCCGGCCTTTATATTCATATTCCATTCTGTAAAAAAGCCTGTCATTACTGCAATTTTCATTTCTCTACGAATGTAAGTCAAAAAGCAGTATTGGTCGAATCCATCCTCAAGGAACTCCAAATTCAAAAGGATTTTTTGCAAGGGGTACCTTTACAATCCATCTATTTCGGAGGAGGCACTCCTTCTTTGCTCTCAGAAGAGGAGTTGGGAAAAATATTTGATCGTATTTACGCTCTATTTCCAATAGCGGATAACCCTGAAATAACCCTCGAAGCGAATCCAGATGATTTGACCAAGTCTTATTTAAAAGTCTTGGAGCAATCACCAATAAATAGATTGAGCATAGGCGTGCAGTCCTTTCATGAGGAAGATTTAGTTTGGATGAATCGAGCGCATAATGCCCTTCAAGTAAAACAGGCTTTAGAAATGATTGGAGACTTTGGCTTTGAGAATTATTCTATTGATTTGATCTATGGTTCTCCGTCTACTACGGATAAGATGTGGGAGGAAAATTTGGAGGCCACTTTACAATTAAAAGTGCCGCATATATCTGCTTATGCTTTGACTGTGGAAGAGGGAACAGCTTTGGGAAGTTGGGTGAAAAATGGGAAGGTGGAACCTATGGATACGGAGCGCGCTTTGGCCCAATTTGGTAGCCTACAAAAACGAACTACTGACGCCGGTTATCGACATTACGAAGTGTCGAATTTGGCGACCCCGGGATTTGAGGCTGTACACAATGGAAATTACTGGAGAAGAGTTCCATACTTGGGAGTGGGGCCTTCCGCACATTCTTTTAGCGGCCACACGAGACAATGGAATATTAAAAACAATGCAAAATATATTGAAGTCTTAAGTCGTAATAGTTTATCTTTTGAAAAAGAGGAGTTATCTAAAGCGGATCAGTTTAATGAATATATCATGACTGGCTTACGAGTCGATTGGGGGATTTCTAAGAAAAATATTGCAGAACAATTTCCTGAATTTTCAAATGCTTTTTTGGAAGAACTGAAAGGACAGGTGAAAATAGATGCGGTAATTGAAAATGGGGATAGTGTAAAACTTAATCCCGCCGCACGTTTTTTGGCCGATGGAATCGCTTCGGAATTTTTTATCGTAAATGACTAGAAATAAATTCTTTAAGATTCAATCCGCGCAATTAATAATTCAAGAATCTCTGAAGCAGCAATAGCGATCACAGTACCGGGGCCAAAAATTCCCAACGCTCCCGCTTCGTATAAATAGTCATAGTCAGCCGGAGGAATTACTCCACCTACTACTACCATGATATCTTCTCTTCCTAATTCTTTTAATGCTGCAATTGTTTGAGGAACCAAGGTTTTATGACCTGCCGCTAAGGAAGATATCCCCAGGATGTGTACATCGTTCTCTATGGCTTGCTTCGCAGCCTCTGCTGGTGTTTGAAACAATGGTCCAATGTCTACGTCAAATCCTAAGTCCGCAAAGCTGGTGGCAATAATTTTCGCTCCGCGGTCATGACCATCTTGACCTAGTTTGCAAACCATAATTCTTGCGCGACGGCCTTCTAGTTTAGCGAAGCGATCGGACAAGGCCTGTGCAGCTATAAATTTATCATCCATACTCATCGCTTTTGAATATACGCCTGAAATAATTTTTGTACTTGCTTTATATCTACCAAAGGAGATTTCCATGGCATCAGAAATTTCTCCTAAGCTTGCTCGAGCCTTGGCCGCTTCTACAGCTGCAGCTAAAAGATTCCCGGGGCCACCCTTTGCAATAGCGATTAAATCGTCCAATGTTTTTTTGACTAATCCTTCGTCTCGCCGAGCCTTAATTTCTTTCAATCGCTTTATTTGAGATTCTCTGACTGCAGTATTATCGACTTCCAATAATTCTAAATTAGTATTATCATCCTCAACTTTAAAACTATTTAATCCGATGATGTGATCTTTACCAGAATCTATATTCGCTTGTTTTTTTGCGGCTGCTTCTTCAATTCTCAGTTTTGGTAAGCCATTTTCGATGGCCTTTGTCATACCTCCTAATGCCTCTACTTCCTGAATTAATTCCCAAGCTTTATCAGCGAGTTCTGCCGTCAGTTTTTCAACATAATAAGATCCTCCAAATGGATCAATAGCTTTAGTAAGTCCTGCTTCGTTTTGCAAATACTTTTGCGTTTCCCTGGCGATCCGCGCTGAAAATTTTGTTGGTAGCGCAACTGCCTCATCCAAGGAATTGGTGTGCAAGGATTGAGTTCCTCCCAATCCAGCCGCCATGGCTTCTATGCAAGTCCTAGTAATATTATTATACGGATCTTGTTCCGTTAGACTCCAACCGGATGTTTGGCAATGTGTTCGCAAAGCCATGCTTTTTTCTTTCTTCGGATTAAATTGCTTGATCAATTTTGCCCAAAGAATTCTTCCTGCTCTAAGCTTCGCTATCTCCATGAAAAAATTCATTCCGATCGCCCAAAAGAAAGAAAGCCTAGGAGCAAATTCATCCACATCTAATCCAGCTGCAATCCCTGCTCTTACATATTCCAAACCATCTGCTAAGGTATAGGCTAATTCGATGTCCGCAGATGCACCCGCCTCATGCATGTGATATCCTGAAATACTTATCGAATTAAACTTCGGCATATGAGCGGAAGTATATTTAAAAATATCTCCAACGATACGCATGGAAGTTGCCGGCGGATAGATATATGTATTTCGAACCATGAATTCTTTCAAAATATCATTCTGAATGGTTCCGCTCAATTTTTCTGTAGGCACTCCGGATTCTAATCCAGCTACAATGTAAAATGCCATGATCGGAATAACTGCCCCATTCATCGTCATAGAAACAGACATTTGATCCAAAGGAATTTGATCAAACAAAATTTTCATGTCCTCCACTGTATCTATTGCTACTCCCGCACTTCCAACATCACCAACCACTCTAGGGTGATCAGAATTGTATCCTCTATGTGTAGGCAAATCAAAAGCTACTGATAATCCTTTTTGTCCTTGTGCTAAATTATTTCGATAAAAAGCATTGCTTTTTTCGGCGGTGGAAAATCCCGCGTATTGACGAATGGTCCAAGCTCTTCCCAAATACATGGTTGAGTAGGGGCCTCTTAAATAGGGAGGAATTCCTGAAGCGAAATGTAAATGTTCGAGGTTGGAAATGGATGATTTGTCGTACCGACTTTTTATATTAATACCCTCAGGGCTCAACCACTCTTCTGTTTGGTTTTCACCATTATAACCAACTCTCCTAAAAGGAATATTTTTCAAATCCGCTTGCATAACGGAAAGATAAAGAATTCATTTTAAGCGGGGAATTCTACTGACTCAATTTCGTTTATCTTACTTAAGTCCAAAACAGTCCCTTTGGTTGCCAGTGGTTGATACATTCTAACAAATTTATAGTACCATTTTACCTCTTCATAGTGGTAAGAAGCAGTACCATGAACTTTTTGGGCGTAGGTTTCATCATGCCCCTCGATCATCACTAGAAATTCTGCATGCTTATGCTTCAATGCGTTTTGATCACAATTATTAAGGGGACTTTGGTTGTCAATAGTATGAACCAAAGTCCAGTTTAATGGGAATACGGAAATGTTATCTAGTTCCAATGGTATCCTTTCAAACTTTCGCATCATTTCTGTTCCATCCTGTTCTAACCAGGTCATTAGTAAAGTGGCATTCAGGTCTATAATTCTATTGTTGCGTTTGTTAGCCAGTCTCATCTGAAAACTCCAGCCATCTTTGTATGGTGCGATTAATGCATTTTTTGAAAAAAGAAAAGGATTTTTTGGTTTAGAAAAACGAGCAAAAACAAGTCCTGTCGCTAAGGCTAAACTTAGCAAGCCACAAAGGGCATCTAAACTTGCAATTATATTTGTACTGATTCCAATAGGCGCCATGGAACCATAGCCGACTGTGGTAAATGTTTGAACAGAAAAGAAAAATGTGTTTACGAGTTGTTCCAGAATCTTATCCGTTTGAGGTACACCGGTTAGATGTTCATATCCGGCAAGATAAAAGAGAATCGCAAAAATGGAATTTACAAGGATATATACAGCTAAAACGAGGAATAGGAATCTGCCCCAACTCATTTCTACCAAATTCTGATAAGGGGAATTATAGTTCGTACCGATTCTTTCGATATTGAAGGAACCATCTTTATTAATCAATCTATGGTTTTCAAAGCGAGCGATGTCATCAGGGATCTGATCGCTTTTTGTGGGAGGAATTGGTTTTTTGCGCATAGACTAAAGTTAAGAATTCTTACAATTCCTTGGCGAGAAACATGCCCGTATAACTTTTTTTACTTTTTGCTACCTTTTCTGGCGTTCCTTGAGTTACTACAGTTCCCCCTTTATCAC
>CALGJW010000386.1 GCA_937930025.1 uncultured Saprospiraceae bacterium
CAGCTTCTGCAGTAGTTGTCGAATGATCGATAATCATCACTTCAGAAACTTTTCGAACGCTCAAAGCAATTTGATCGAGTTCCGGATTATAATCCATTCCATTGATCATAAAAGATTCGTAATTCTCCCAGTCAAAATCAGAGATACGATCCATGTCAATGAGCCCGGGATTATCTGCCACCACGCCATAATTTCCTAGCGCGGGATCTCTTTCCTGAATAGCATGGTCAGCAATATTCCACTCCCAGACAATCTGTCCGGCAGGATCTATTTCCAAAACTACATCCACTACAGCTGGAGAGACACCGGCCAAATTATAACCCATTTCTACGAACTGAATGAATGACCAAGATTTTCTACCCAAACATAAGTAGTTGCCATTCGCCAGTTTCACCACCTCATAGTTAAGCACATACCCAGGTTCATTGAAATCGATCGAAACCTCAATACTACTATCCCATGCTCTTTCATAAATCCAACTATTTCGCATATATAGCAAATTCCCGTTTGGGAGTAATTTCGGATGGTTATCCGTATCAAACACATCCCATTCATGCACCACCTCTCCACAATTATCCAGCAAGTAGGTACCTGAAAAGCTATCATATTCAACCAACACATACCCCTGTGTAGCATCCTCAGAGCTATAGATCAGTCCGCTCTGAGCGGGAAGAGAGAAGCTTAAAATTAGAATGGAGAAAAGAAAGAAATAAGTAGTTTTCATAGAGAAGGATATTGTTCGGATAACTAAAGGTAGTTTTTTCTATTTCATTTTTATACCGATTGCTAAGTTTTGATATTTTGATAACATTTTGGGCGTCCCCAACGGGCGGGCTATCCACTCTTATCCTACCCACCTGCCACAAGCATGCGCAAGTAGGATACCGTTTCTATCCATACCTGCTGGCATGCAGGCCTGACGCACTCCGTGGGACTATCAAAACTTACAGGTTAATCATTTAAATCGAACGATAAAAAAAAGGAGTTGACCTGATGACCAACTCCTTTCATGTATGCAGATTACGGGAAACTAGAAATTAATTTTCTCTAATCTAAAGTCCAAGGTTTTTTCTTTTTTGTTGTATTCTATAATAGATACAAATCCCGGTTTGGATTCTCGAACATAGACATCGGTTTTCTTCTTTGTCATGTTGATTTTATCGGTAGTGTATTTACCATCGGCATAGGTAATTCCATTGAATGCGAATCCATTTTTTTCTCCTGCCCTTCTTTCCCAATCTACATAACCGACTGTGAATTCACCAGGCTTGCTTTTGCTTTGCAGATAAGCGAAATCAAAATAGCCATAAGCTTCGGCCATCATTCCAATTGCAGTAATTGACCCGAGAGGAATTCCGGCAATAGAAAAATTATTTCTAGATTTTTGAGCAACTTCTGTATGAACGACTTTGAACTCTTTATCTACTTCGATAATAACAAGATCATCGATTTTAAAAGAGGTGCTACCTCCGCCCCCACCGCCAATCATCGAAAGCGCTGTCAATCCACCATTTAATGAGATTTGTTCTGCCACTATGAAAGTATGTCCATTAGCCCCTGGATAAAATTCATGAATATGTAGATTTCCAAAATCTTTTCCGTCTTCATTTTTGAAATTAAAGTCTTTTTCCCAGTTTAAGCTTTTGGAATCGAGTAATTCTCCAGACTTACTTATTGTTAGCTTTAGCAGCCCACGACTTTTCTTTGAAACTTTTTTATCTTCCGGATAATCCAAACCGTATAAAATTAAATTATCACTTTCAGGATCTTTTTGTCCTCCGATTATTATCGTGTTATGCTTAAATTTGTTTAGGTTGATATCAAAACTTTTGGCTCCTGTAACTACGTTGTGTGCAACGACATGCATTTCCATGTCCTTTGCGCTCATTAGTTTTTCTCGTGAATAAACTAACGAAATCAGGAGATCATCAACTGCCGTAATTCGTTGTGCCATTTCTACCAAATTCTTCTTTCCAGTTTTCGACCAGGATTTAATTCCTTTCTCTTCTGGGTAGTACTTGATTTGATAATTCAACTTTTCCAATTTACGCGTGGTGTATTCAGCATATCCATACCCTGGGATAGCCGCAACCCCAGTATAGTCAGCGAAAACATTTGGCTTAGCCATCATAGATTTTTCCGTCTTATCTGTAATTGTTCTGCCTTTAGATATCACTAAGTTTCCTTCAAAATCATATCCTTTATATTTGATTTTGTACTCCTTTGGATTAAAGAATCTAAATAAAATACTACTACCGTTTCCATTGGCAGACAGCAACCTAGTCAGCTTAGGTTCAGTCATTTTTTTAGAAATAACCTTATTGAATTCAGTGTCATAGATATTCAAAAGAAAGTCTGCCATTCCTTTTGGCGCTCGATCCGTTTTAAAGAATATATAATATCCAACGACTTGTCTATTGTTGTCTTTTATGGCATTAAAATAAGTTGGATTAAATCGAGTAACATCGTTTAGTGTTTTCGACTGGGCAGATGCAGTTTGGTTACTCCCAAACGAGCAGAAAGCTACCACTAGTAAAAAGATAAAATTTTTCATTTCTTTTCTTTTAGTTGTTTTAGTTTATTTTTTAATTCTACACTTAAGTCATCATCATGATTTAATAAACCATGACGTTCGATATATGCATTCGAAATTTCTTTAAGATCGGTTAGGCTCAAGTTATCCAGAAAGGTGGCGACTGCGTTTTCTGTTTCATTGAGCAATCTTCCAGGTAATGGAACTAGATTAGAGTAGCGATGCTCTTTTCGCGCAAGACTAAATTCCACTAAGCAATTTCCAACAACAGCTTGAACATATTCGTTCTTAGGGTTTAATTGAGCCAATTGCAAACCTAGAATAAACGCTTCAAATTCCTTATATCCTTCATAGTAATGTTCCAGAATTTCAAGATCATAAATTGGGGTGTCTTCACATATTTCAACTGGAATACCTTCCTTTACTTCAGCCCCTTTTTCAATCAATTGTTCTAATCTTTCTTCAATTTGAGGATGAGTACTATATTTTTCCTGCTCCTCTTTACTAAGTTTCACTAGAGATAATCCTGACAAATGGGATACTCCCCATTCGGGTTTCCAAGGATAACTAGGAAAATTGAATACACTATCCAATGACGGTAATTCGTATTTAGGTTCATCAATCTCATCAAGAATTCGTAATAATGATATCGCATTGGATTTATCAAAGCCTGCTTTCAAAAAAAGATCAAATCCCAAAGCATCTGTTTCTAATTCCGCATTTCTACTATGCTGCGCAAAGGAAAGCACGTTGTCTTCTAAAAACGATGTGAGTTCTTGATTGGCTCGAATTTCACCTCGCTTTGAAGCCTTTACCTTTTTCTTAAATTCATCAGAATTTGTTAAAGTAATGCGCTTGTCAATCGATTCATTGACATGATTCATTTGATGATGAGCCAGTTCATGGCAAAACACGAAAGCCAGCTGTTCCCAATTTTGTAACCGTGATATCAAACCAAGATTTACGACAATAGTACCATCACCCGTAGTAAAGGCATTTGGAATTCCAGAGCGACTTATTAAAAATCGCAGTCGTTCTTTTTCACGTATTTCATTTGCATCGAGTATTTTAACCACCAGTTCATTCAACTTTTCAGTCAAACCATCCTCTACTAAAAAATGCTCTTCTTTAACTAAGCCTAAGATAAATTCACTTCTTCTCTGATAGGCTTGCTTGTAGTCTTTCAAATTTTTTGAAGGAAGACCTGCAATATCCTTTTCCAAATACAATTCAATCTCTCCTGCATATTTTTGGGAATACTTTGAATAATCGTCATTCGAGAATGGGATCGCGGGAGTAGGAAGCACATATGTGCAGTTTTGCCCCATAAGAAATATGGGAAGCAAAGCACTCAGAATTACAATAAGGGATTTAATAATTTGAAGTTTAATGCTTACTAATTGTTGTCAAAAGTAAAGAATAATAAACAGAAGCCCATTAATTGATCACAATATCTGCAAAAAATAAATAGGATTGATTCCATGTTTCTTTCCGATTTGGACTCATCATTATACGGGTATAATATTCACCAGTTACTAATACCTTTAATTATTGTCTTCTTTATCCAAAAATTCATCGGTAAAATGCGCTTTCCGTTTGGGCTTCGCAAATTTATCTTGATTATAGACTTTAGAGTTCCCTTTGGGAATCGACAAGCTTTTCCACTGTTGGTCCTTGATCATTCGAGCGATGAAAACAATTTGACCAATATGATAGGCGTAATGTGCCATTTGGCGATTGATCGCTTCGGGCAAGGTATGACCCATGTTTCTGATATACACAAGTTGATTAAAGTTGGATTCATTGATGCTATCCAATGCAGTAAATAGGCAACGCCATCCTGCTTCCCATTTTTCTAATAGCTCAGCCTTAGTATTAATATCTGGTTCAAATTCCGTGTCGCGATTCCGCCATTCCTTTTCTCCATCAGTAGTCAGAAAGTCTGTCCATCTAGAAAGCATATTCCCCCAAAGATGTTTGACGATAATTCCGATTGAATTACTGGATTCGTTGTATTGCCAAAATAGTTCTGGTTCGCTCAATTGAGCAAAAGATTTGTCCCCGAGCATTTTATAATATTCGAATTGCTTTCTAGCGCTATCCATATAGTTTTTCATCATGGTTAATTCATTTTACAATTTTTATTCAATTCATAAACACAGCTCGGTTGCTAAAATTCGTATGGTGGTCATTTCGTTTCTACAAACATTTCAACCCTCTGGGTTATTATGCTTTTGTTTTTTATGGAAGCTGGGGAAGAAATATTTGCAATCCAAATTTTATTGCCACCACCAAACGTGAAAATTTCTTTAGGAGACACATTTGGTTGCCCTTTAGCGCTAGCGGTTGCCTACCAGACTAATACACAGTTATTTATTGACAATTTGTGCGCTTGTGTAAGCATATTTTCAATTTTCAGGCCTCAAAAGTTAAGGTAAATATATTTTGGGAAAGCAAACACAAAGTGACAGCCAAGAATTGCAGTATTAGAATTAATAACCATATTAGGAGCATCCCATAAGTTCGATGGTTGCTAATTTATTAAAAATAGTTAGAATGCGTAGAGCTGATAAACTATGTATTTTAATCTAAATGTATGACCATATTTCCAGTCACAAATTACTTCGAACAAAGACAATTAGTTTTCCATTACTCCTGTAGATTGTATTCATCTTCGGTTACCCAGCAGCCCAACTCAAAAAACTTTTCTCCCTTTATAATATTGATAATTCACATTTTGACATCTTCGGATGCATGAAACCAACTAAATACAATCCCGAAATGAAAACCATTTTCTTAACTTTTTTTATGGCAGCTTTGGCTGCACCGACTTTTGCTCAATACGATATTTTTTGGGCTGATAAATCAACTAGTTCAATTACCAACTTCAACGAAGAAAAAAATGAATCCGAGGTAGTAACTTCGGACATTGACGAGGTTACCCGAGTTAAAATAGATGTTGTAAACCAACAAATCTACTGGGTAGAGAAAAACCTAGGGACATTCTACAAGGCAAATCTTGACGGTAGCAATAAAACAGTGGTGTTAAAAGCAAAAACTAAAGTTTCTGTATTTGCTATAGAT
>CALGJW010000387.1 GCA_937930025.1 uncultured Saprospiraceae bacterium
ATATTATTTCAATGAAAATTATGGTGTTGGCTTAAATAAAGTGGATGTGATAAAAAGCCCTGGACTTCCATACAGGGATATAAAAGAAGGGACAGATGAGGAATTCAATGTCTTATATGATTGGGTGGCTACTGCGAATCTTGCAAATCCAACTGATTATAATATGTTTGCGGATCAAGTGGATGTAAATAATTTTATTAATTATTGGTCAGTGATGACCTTCATGGCCAATTGTGATTGGCCAAACAATAATATCACTGTTTGGAAAGAACGAAAAGCTGGAGCAAAATGGCGATGGGCAATTGCTGATTCTGATTGTAGTACAGAAATTGATTTTACCGCAGAACAATTATCCTACCCTCCATTTAATACTTTAGCTGCGATTACTGATCCGGTAAACCAGAACCCACCTTATAATTTTGAAGCGGTTAGATTTTTGAACAAGGCATTTGCCAATGAAGATTTTTATCAAGAGTTCGCGCAAAGAACCTGTTCTATAATGGACATTGTCTATAATCAGGATTCAGTAGATGCGATTTATAATGAAGTTAGAGATCTATACGCTCCTAACGTCCCAAGGCATATTGACCGTTGGGAAGGAGTCGATCCGGGCTTTTCACCCATGGGTGGAAGTACCTTTGCTTGGGAAGAGTGGGGGAATCGATATCGCGGTTTCTATGAAGATAGACCTAGTTTTATGCGCCAACATTTGGAAGCAAAATTTGGATTCAATGGTACTTATCAGCTTAGCTTCAATGTCGATGCTGACACTAAAGGAAAGGTCGTGGTGAATTGGAATGAAATGGAAATTCCTTTCGACCATGTTGGAACCTATTTTAAAAATGTACCGCTTACCATTAAAGCAATAGCCAACCAAGGCTTCGAGTTTGTCAAATGGGACGAAACAGGAGTAACTGATGCAGAGATTCAATATGTCTCTTCGGCCAATGCGGTTTTAACGCCAATCTTTGAAGCAGTCTGTACTGCCGGAACGGCTTGTGATGATGGCGATGCCTGTACTGAAAATGATGTTTTCGATGCAAGTTGTAATTGTCTCGGAACATTTGCTGATGCTGATAATGATGGGGTTTGCGATGAAGAGGATTTGTGTGAAGGATTTGATGACAATGCCGATGCAGATGGCGATGGAATTCCAGATGGATGCGATATGGTTGCCACAAATAATTTTAATACGCTGAACTTTAGATTATACCCAAATCCTTCTGCAGGTACTGCATTAATAGAATTAGAGGCAGATTTTGGAATGTCCGTAAGTTTCGAATTAAGAAATACCTTCGGTCAGATTCTCCCTAATGCCACATTTACCTTGAAAGAATCCAATTTGCTGGAAGTTTCTTGTCCATCTTGTGAAAATGGAATGTATATCTTAAGTATTGAGAATGAGGAGGCTATGAGAGGAAATGCTCAATGGCTTATAATGAAATAATAAAAGGCAATAAAAAGTAGATCGAACCTTTGATTTTGAATCAATAAGAATCTATATTTGCGTTGCTTTTGAAAAAAGGAGCTGGATTTTCATTGAAATTTCTGCTTTTTTTAGAAAAATGGCCCATTCGTCTAGTGGTTAGGACGCCAGGTTTTCATCCTGGTAACAGGAGTTCGATTCTCCTATGGGCTACAAAAAGGACTTGTCGTTATTTAACGATGAGTCTTTTGTTTTTTAGGTTAATGATAGGTGTCATTTAACAAGCATTTTTAAGTCAAATTAAACCCATCGGGGCTATTTTAGACGCTTCATTCTGATTTCTTCCAACAAATAACAAAAAATACTAATACTTCCTGGACGAATACTTAACTATCAGGAACTATTTCCTCAACTTGTGGTTTTATTTTTGTTACTTTGTAGCATTATTGTTCATTGTACACTAACTGATTTTAACCGTTGCTCTTTTTTAATTTATCAACGGATCAGTTTAGATTAATATAAATTACCTATGGCTCAAAAAAGAATTGCAATTAATGGTTTTGGACGTATTGGAAGGCTAACTTATAGAGCCCTTATGCAAAACCGGAATGTTGAAGTAGTAGCGATTAACGATCTTACTGATAATGCTACTTTGGCTCATCTGCTAAAGTATGATTCCGCTCAAGGAACATTAAATACGCCAGTATCTTCAACGGATACTCATATCAACGTAGGAAGAAAAAAGGTGCTTGCCTTAACTGAACGCGATCCTTCCAAATTGCCTTGGAAAAAAATGAAAATTGATGTGGTATTAGAATGTACTGGATTCTTCCGTACGAAAGATGCTGCAAGCTTACATATTAAAGCAGGTGCTAAGAAAGTAATTATTTCTGCTCCAGGAAAAGGAGACGGAATAGAGACAGTAGTGCTAGGAGTGAACGATAAAGAAGTGAACTTCAAAAACAAAGTTTTCTCAAACGCTTCCTGTACTACGAATTGTTTAGCGCCAGTGGTTAAGATTATAGATGAGAATTTTGGATTCGTTCAAGGTTCAATGACTACAACTCATGCCTATACCTCAGATCAAAGAATTCAAGATGCACCTCATGGTGATCTAAGAAGAGCTCGCGCGGCTGCATTTAATATTGTACCTACAAGTACTGGTGCTGCCGTTGCAGTTGCAAAAGTATATCCAGGTGTCGAAGGAAAACTTTCTGCAATGGCACTTAGAGTTCCTGTGATCACAGGTTCATTAATTGAGATGAATGTTTACGTTAAAAAGACTACCAATAGAGAAGCTGTAAATAAAAAGTTTGCTGCTGCGGCTAAAGGTTACCTAAAAGGAATCTTGCAATATGAAACTTCACCGATCGTCTCAAGTGATATTATAGGAAATCCATATAGTTCTATTTTCGATAGTTTATTGACTGAGGTTAATGGTAATCTTGTGAAAGTAGTGAGTTGGTATGACAATGAAGCTGGCTATTCAGCTAGATTGGCGGGACTTTGTACACGAGTAGCAACCTTTAAGCCCTCAAAAGCTAAAACTACTGCGAAGAAAGCTTCTGCTAAAAAGGCTTCTAAAAGAAAGTCTGCCGCAAAAAAGACAACTAAGAAAAAGTAAATATATCTTTGTAAAGAATTTTAAAACACTGTCGGATTAATTCGGCAGTGTTTTTTTAATTTCATCCTAAATTAGCAAAAAATGAATCTTTCCGTAAAAGACAAGCGCGTTCTCATTCGAGTGGATTTCAATGTTCCCTTAGACGCTTCTTATAAAATCACTGATGACACTAGAATTAGAAGAGCACTTCCCACTATCAAAAAGCTATTAAAAAATGGAGCTGCTGTGGTAATCATGTCTCATCTAGGTAGACCACGAAAGAAATTGAAGGAAGACGGAAGTATCGATGTGAAAAAATTTACGCTTGAACACTTGAGGGGGCATCTTTCAAAACTATTGAGAAAAAAGGTTCAATTTTGTCCAGAAACTGTTGGCAAAATTGCCACCAAAATGGCAAGAGCCTTAAAACCAGGAGAGATATTATTGCTAGAGAATACTAGGTTCAACGAAGGGGAGACTAAAGGAGAGGAAGTATTAGGGAAAAAAATGGCGGCCTTAGGCAATCTTTTCGTTAACGATGCTTTCGGCACTGCACATCGCGCCCATGCGAGTACTACTACTGTAGCCCAATTTTTCAAACCCAAACAAAAAGCATTTGGTTTATTAATGCAGGCCGAAATTGAAAATGCCACTCGTGTTATTAATGATCCCGATAGACCAGTTACTGCCATCGTTGGTGGAGCAAAGGTCTCGGATAAGATAATGCTGCTAGAAAGACTTTTGGATTTTGCGAACAACATCATCATCGGAGGAGGAATGGCCTATACTTTTATTAAGGCTCAAGGCGGAAAAGTTGGTAAAAGTTTAGTGGAAGAAGATAAATTGAAACTTGCGCTACGGCTTTTGAAAAAAGCGGAAAAAAATGGAGCAAAGATATATTTGCCAATAGATTCTACTATCGCTGATGCATTTAGTGCTAAGGCCAAAAAGGAAATCAAACCTTCGAATAAGATTAAGAAGGACTGGATGGGATTGGATATTGGACCAGATGCTCAGAAAGCTTTTACCAAGGTAATTTTGGAGAGTAGGACTTTGCTTTGGAATGGCCCGATGGGTGTTTTTGAAATGAAGCCCTATGCTAAGGGAACCAAAGCCATCGCTAAGGCTGTAGCCAAAGCCACAAAGAAAGGAGCTTTTTCTTTGATCGGTGGGGGAGACTCCGTCGCTGCAATCAACCAACTTGGGTTGGCGGATGAAGTGAGTTATGTAAGTACGGGAGGAGGAGCCATGTTGGAGTTTCTAGAAGGAAAACAACTTCCAGGAATAGCAGCTATTGAAGCTTAGCCCTGTTTTTCCCTAAATAAAAAAGAGCTTCCTCGTACATTCGAAGAAGCTCTTTTTTTAACTGATGAATTTATTCGTTCTAATTTTTCACCAACTTCTTAATGGCTAGTTTTTCTTTTTCACTTGAAAGAAGAACTTGATAAATACCAGCTGGTAATCTCGAAATATCTATACTTTTTCCATTCTCAACATTTCCGAATAATACTTCTCGGCCTGCCACATCAGTAATTTTATAAGTTAGATTGGTTTTGTTCGAAAGCTCAGGGCTCATTTGCAAAGCAAATTGATTTTTCGAAGGATTTGGAACCAATGTTATTTCTGTATTGTAAGGAAGGCTTTCAATATTAGTGTCAGTGTCTAGCAACACTTCTAATT
>CALGJW010000388.1 GCA_937930025.1 uncultured Saprospiraceae bacterium
TTCATCAAAGCGGATGGAATCTGGCGATAGAATGTTCCATTTGGTTAACAGCTTGAAATCCTCGCCGGATGTAAAAGGAATGAGCAGTGTATTTTCAAATTGGCATATAGGTAAGCTATCATTTTTGGGAGAGATGAATAATCTTTGTGCGCGCAATAATTTTAAATTTAGGCGCTCCTCATCGGTGGGTTTTGCAAGGAAACCTTTTAGGGAGTCAAGATTCATGTTTTCCCATGGGCTATTGGTGTCATAGGGTTCTATTCCGAATACCAAGCAAAATTCATTGGAGAGATCTTTTAAAGCAAATTTTCCTGTGGTTGATTTTACGTTTTTGAGATGATTGTCTACAAGTTCACTTGCTAAAATAGTAGTATCACTTCCTACTTCCGAAACACTTTTATTTTCGGGATTCGTATTAGCTTGGGTGCAAGCCAAGAAGAGTAGGAGAGGCAGACATTTGATAATATTCTTCATTTTATTGACCTCGGAATTAATGCAAGCTACTCATTTGGTTTGCAATTATTGGTTAAAGCATATTTGGATCTTTCTAATTCACCATTAACTTATTCCTATATAATGTTCCATCAATTTCGGTGACAATGATATAAATCCCCTTAGGTAAATGCGAAACACTAATGGTATTCGATTTTTTAGATGAATAAACTAAAATCCCACTTAAGTTATAGATTTCGCTTTTATGATTTAATTCACTCGATGCATTTAAGGTAATCATGTGCTTTGCGGGGTTGGGATACCAAAATAATTCTTCTTCGAATACTTGAGTTAGACTGGTCGGAAGATTTTTATATTTAACAACGATTGCCCTCCATTGACTTGCAACATCTGAAATGCCTGAAGTCCCAGCGGCGATTATGTTTCCTTCGGAATCCAAATGCAAATTTTCAAAATCTGTTCTAAAAGACTGATCGTAATCCGCAGTTTCCCAAATTACACTGCCTGAACTTTTTATACTTGCCAAGTAGCCCTTTGACCCAATTCCTCCGCCAACAAGAATATATTCATTCAATTGATCAATTGTTGCAAGTACTAAATTAGAATCATTAATTTCGGATGCATATTCCTTTTCCCAATTAGTAGTCCCATTTGATTTTATCGAGCTAATGATTCCGATCCTACCAGAATTATTTTGATTTCTGTATCCAACCGCAATAATATCATCTTCATTAATATAAGCAACGTCTGACCAATAACTATTTTCATCTGTTGTAAGTATTTTATTAGTGATCAAATTACCCTGTACATCTGAAACCAAAATTCCATAGCTGTCATTTTTTTGATATAATTCAGCCACAGATCCATTCTCTTTATTAATGTCAAAATTCCAAAGGTTACCATCAAAACTAAATGCTTCTGAAGTAATATTTTTGGTTTCTAAATCAAATGTAATTCGATGATAAGATCCATTGCCTTCAAACCCTAGAATCAAAATTTCATTGTCACCAATCAGAGCTTTTCTCACATTAATATTATTCGAAGTAGTTGATACCAACTCATCTATAAGCGTTGGGTTATTACCCTCACTATCGGTTTCATATATGGAACCATTATTAAATAAATGAATCAGGTTACTGTTAGTCAATTCAGCACTGATCATTAACCAGCCTTGACAAGTATTGCAAACATTTTTTTCCCAAATCAAATCGCCGCTGGAACTTATTTTTGCCAAATGGTTATTAGATTCTGAAGATCTTGAGAACCACAAATCTTGTTCACTAGTAAAAGTGGCATTTGTCGTTGTAGAGGCTGTGTCCGTTTCGAACGACCAATCTAAGTCTTGACTACTTAAATAGGAGAACTGGAATAGCAGTAAAAGGATAATTGAATTTTTCATAGCTTTTATATTTTTTAGTTAATTCATACTTCAGGCAAAAAAATTGGATATATACTAGGAACTATTCGGGCCTATCTTTTTGCTTGTAGTAATTGTTTTGTTGAGAATAAAGATAGAAAATTATTCTAAAGCTCAATGCCTGTTAGGAGTCAAAAGAAGGAATGCGCGAAAATAATTATTTACCTAGAGATTAATGGCAGAGAAAATGACCCAATCAAAGCATTGTTAGTAATGAGTTTGATACTGTTTTTGATACCGAATCTTTCCACGGTCCAAACCGATACAAACAGATTTTAAAGAAAGATGCTAAATATGTATAAGTCGGTGGTGACTTTTGCAATATGCTTAAAGTAAAATTCCTTGGCCGATTTGGTCGCCGCAGCCATAAATTTTTGGCATTGACTCAAAACGTTGAGGTTACAAAAAGTATGGACATACTGTAGAATTAAAATCGGCGAAAAAAAATCTACAATTAAAATAAAGACAACACATATTTATAGGAGGCCGAAGAAGCCAATCACACCCTCGTCTAAAATTTCGAATTGCCTAGTGAGCTACTTTCATTACAATTATTGCGTAGAGAGTATTAGTAATTCATAAAAAACCTAGATAATGAAAAATTCTAATGTATTCTTAGCTGTAATTCTCAGCTTATTTTTGTTTAATGCCTGTTCTCCAGATGACGAAATGATAGTCGTAGATCCGCCAATGGTTGATCCAATCCCAGAACCTGAAAAGGATCCAGATGTTTTAGATCTTCCAGCTGCTGGACTTCAAGTTTACATCAACTTTAATGAAAATGTAGATGATCAATCTGGAAACGAACACCACGGGATTATCAATGGTGGAGAATATGTCCCAGATCGAGATTCTGCCGAAGAAGGTGCTTTTAAAATGGAACTTGGTGACTTCATCACATTGCCAAAGAATGAAGAACTTGGCTTTGGCGGGGCGAATCCTTACACCATGGGGGCGTTTATAAAGTTTAAAAGAGACCCTTCTGTTACTGGTCGAATTACGGTGATGTCAAAGTTCAATGGTGGCGTTGCAGCAGGTTGGTATCTTGCACTAAGCACG
>CALGJW010000389.1 GCA_937930025.1 uncultured Saprospiraceae bacterium
CAAGGGCCGAAGTTTAGGTGCTAGATAGTCCAAGGTGATTTTTTTAGAGGGAATCGTATAGACAAGGTTCTTGTCTCCTGTGACAATATTTGGTACGCTAGGAAGTATTTCTATTCGCTTGGTTTCTGCTAAAATCGCATTGAAGTTGTTGGTTACTTCTAGGATGTCAGTGTCCAGTGTTCCATTGGTTGGCTGAGCAAAGCCAATAATTGGAAAAAGAATTAGTAGGAATATTATTAAATGTTTCATGAGTTTTGCTTTAGTTGTTTCTGTTATCTTCATTCACGACTTCCAATTCCGATTCATCGACTTGATCTGGATTGATAATGCGATTTGAAGTTGCTGTTTTGTTCTGTAAAGCGATCAATTTTGTTTTCGCTTCATTTACTAATTCTTGATCATCGTCATAATTTTCAATCAAAGTTTCCAATGATATTTGGGCGTTTAAATAATTCCCTCTCTCGGCATAAACATCAGCCAATAAAATGATAGATTTTGCGACCCAATAAGGATAATTGGAACTTAGTTTATTTGAAGCAATGCAAAGCTCTTCAGCTTGAGCTAAATCCCTTTCTAAATAGTATATATATGCGATCCAGTATCTCGATTCAGCTGCGCTTTCACCTCTAGTCAATGTTGTAACTTTCTCAAAAGATGTTTTTGCTTGTGCAAAATCCTTAACGTCGTAGGCTGTCTTTCCCAAATAAAAATGAGCGGCAGATTTATGTTCTTGGCTAGCCTGTGGATTATTTGCCACGGCATTGGCCAAAGATTTCACTGCGCTTGTTTTATTCGCTCGATACGCAGAACGCAGTGCTCCTAGCTGAGCTTCAAAACGATCTCCTTCGTCATCAGAAACAGTCTCCAGCAAAGAATAATAATTATAAGCTTTTTCGAAATCTTCAGAATCGTTATATGCAATTAGGGCCGCATTTCTCAAAGACTTACCGTAGTATTTAGAAGTTCCTTTTTGAATGATCCATTCGTAGTCCAATAGGGCTTTGTTGTATTTCTTGACAATTGTAAAAGATTCAGCTCTATGAAAATGGGCAACCATTGCATTTTTACTGTTTGGATATTTTCTCAAATATTGTGAAAAAAGATCTGCTGCTTTTTCATATTCGCCATTCTCATACTGGACCTCAGCGGTTTTAAAATTGATAGATTCTTTTTCATCTTCTTTAATATCATAACCGGGAATCGTTTCTAAAAATGAAAAATATTCTTCGGGTCTTCCCATGTCATCCACATAGATTTCTTCTAACGCTGCTAATGCGGATTGCGCATCCTTCGCCTCAGGATTACTGGCAAAGATTCTTTTATAGTAGTCAATGGCCTTAGGACGATTTCCTTCGTTGTAAGCAATCAAACCTAATTTTAGTAATGCAGAGTTTTGTAACTCAGATGTAGGATAATCTCTGACTAATTTATTCAAGGAATTTGCCGCTAAGTCAGATTTACCAACATTTAAATAAGTGGCCGCTATGCCTAAAAGTGCTTGGTCCGCATATTCTGATTTAGGATATTGGTTAACTATTTTTTCTAATTCGATAATCTTGTTAGCAGGATTTCCTTTTAGTCCTTCGATCATTGCCTTTTGGTAGATAGCATAGGTAAACCCTTTGTATCTATAATTGATCGCATCTTCATAAAATTTGAGTGCCTCGCTATATTTGTTTTTCTTAAAAAGGCAATCTCCGGCACGAAGGGTTGCATCACCAAGAATTTCCTGGTTGATAACTTTGTTATCTATGAAAGCAGTTTCTTTCCTGATTCCACCAACAGTTGATTTGAAAAAGCCTAATGCTCTATCCAGCTCATTTTTTCGAAGGTAATTGTAGCCCTGTGTATAGCTAGCGGTATGCATGGATGCTTCATCTGGTAATCTAGTTTCTATTTTCGCTAATTCTAAAAATGTATTTAACTTAGCTATACTTTCGGGATAATTTCTTTGTCGATGAGCAAGATCTCCTAACCAATAATAAGACAAAGCTTTGGTTCTGGAATCAATAGGATCTTTTAGAGATTTTTCAAAATGTAATTTTGCTTTTGCGGCATTTCCTCCTTGCAATAATTGAACGCCTCTTCGATACAAAACTTTTTGTAGCGTAATTCGAAGCTCTTGGGTTTTATTAGGCATTCCTTCTAAAGTCACAATTGCCTTCGCGTAATCATTGGTATTGATAAATAATTCGCCAAGCATAGTTTGAGCATCCCTGTAGTATGGAGAATCCGCTGCAATGTTTTTCAACGCGTTGGCAGCCTCCCGATCAAAATTTAGGTCATAAGATAATTTTGCGTAGTTGTAATGTGCTTCTGTCTGAATTTCTTTATCGTAATCCATTTTACTGGCCACCTTGAATGCATTTCTGGCTGAGGATTTATCAGCTAGGTTGATTCTACAATCACCTAAAAGATACATAGCTGATTGACCAATGGGGGTATCTGATTGACCCAACTGTTCAAAATTTTCAGCTGCTTCTTCGTACTTACCTGATTTGTATTGCACAAATGCTAATTGATAGAAATCTTCTGGTCTTTGTTTTCTACCGTTTTTAGCATAGTAGGCTAAATAGGGTTCTGCTGAAATGAAGTCTCCCTTTTCAAAATAGGCCTGGCCTACTAATTGATTCAATTCTGGAAGTTGCTTATAAGCACGATTTTTTGCCTTTTCTTTTCCATAATCAATTACGTCATCATATTTTTCTTGAGCAAAATAAATCTGGGTAATGTAGTAGGGGATATATGGTCCATATCGAGGATCATCACTTACTTTTAAAAATGCTCTAGAAGCATGGTCATAGGCTCCATCGAAAAATAAACACATTCCATAGTAATAATTGCTTGCGGTATAATATTCCCCTTGCGCATTTCTGATGTTCGAAAATGCCACTAAAGCTTCTTTGAATTGTTTGCGAACAAAAAGACTGTATCCGTATTTGAACTCTATCTCCGTTCTTTGAGTATTTGATAAAGTAGATAAATCAATTTTGGAAAGTAATTGAACAGCTTTATGATAGTCTGCATTATCAAAATAGAAATTACCAATTTCCAATATTGCTTCTGCTGCAATAGGATCGGGATCTAAGTCCCTTGCAAAATCCAATACTTGTTTTTCACCATCCGGGTGATCCAAGCGAACAGCACATTTAGCTGCATACAAATGAGACTTAGTTAGAAGTAAATCTGCCTGGGGTTCATTGATGGGTTCCAATTGGTTAATTGCCTTTTCAAATTCACTTTTAGCTTGAGGATAGATACCTCTATCGTAGAAGTCTATACCCCTTTTGTAAAATCGATCAGCATCTGTGAAATAGGCTGTTTTTTGACCGAAAATTGGACCCAGCGAACCAAGAAGAAATAGAATAAAAAGAGATCTTTTTAATACTGTCATGTCAAGGATTTCATATGTTGGAAAGCAAGGAGTACTAATAACTTCCTCACTAGTGGACTATGGTATAATCCAACCGCAAAATTATAAAAATTTTAACAGAGCCTTGCTATAATAGGGAGTGTAGAAAGCCTTATTTCGCTGGATTAGTTCGATTTATATGTTAAGAACGCCCTCTATATGATAATTTTAGAAATCTACTATAACTTTTCTATAAACTGGAGTAGTTCAAATAGTTAGCTTTTAAGATAAAGCTTGCTCCAAATCATTCGTAATATCTACTGAGTTCTCAATACCCACTGAAAGCCTAATTAATCCATCTGTAATTCCATTTCGTTCTCTTATGGCTTTATCAACATTGATATGTGAACTAGAAGCTGGATGTAGAACCAAAGTATCAACATCTCCGAGAGTAGGGGCCAAGGTGCAAAATTCGATACGATTCATAAAGTCAATTCCAACATCTAAACCTCCTTTTAATTCAAAGCTTAGCATTCCTCCGAATTGACTCATTTGAGATTTGGACAACTCATGATCTGGATGGCTGGAAAGTCCATTGTAGTTTACCTTTGCAACTTTTTGATGCTTGGATAAATAGGTTGCAATAGTCATCGCATTTTCACAATGACGGTTCATCCGAAGTTCTAAAGTTTTCATTCCGTTATGAATCAGCCAAGCATCCCAAGGATTGGCATTTGTGCCAGATAGCTTTAGGTTTTGCCAAACTCGATTTTTCATCAGGTCCACATCTTTTCCGATAATGACTCCAGCTATTCCGTTCCCATGACCGTTTAAAAATTTGGTAGTAGAATGAATAGTAAAATCGTTTCCCAAGACTAGAGGTTGTTGTAAGTATGGAGTACAAAAAGTATTGTCTACGGCTGACCAGGCATTGTATTTTTTTGCTAATGTGGCAATCTGCCTTAAATCTACACAAGCCATAGTCGGATTGGCCGGTGTCTCACAATAGATCATTTTTATCTCCTTGTTTTCTTTCAACTTTTTTTCAACCTCCTCCAAATCTTGCAGATTGCAAAATATAGTCTCGATTCCTAATCGACCAAATATTTTTAAAAACAATTCAGTGGTACCACCATATAGATTTCCTTGCGTTAAGAATTTCTCTCCTGCGCTTAATAATCCTCCGACCAACGTCGAAATGGCGGACATTCCTGAAGAAGTTAACAAAGCATGCGCAGAAATATCTGTACCAAAAACAGCCAATTCCGCGATTTTTTGAGCGACAGCATCAACGGTTGGATTCGCATACCGGCCGTAAACATGGCCTTGACTATTTCCCTTAAAAATGTCTATTCCTTGTTCAATGTTTTCGAATTTAAAGGAAGAAGTTGCATAAATAGGTAAGATATGTGGCGTTGTAGTCCTAGGATCTTTTACTTCTTTTGCGCATTTAGAACCGAACCCAGTAATCGTTTTATTCATAGTAGTAGGCTTAAGAGCTATTTTTCATTGCAAGTTCAGACGGCAAGATCGTAGTTTTTATGAGAAACAGTAAGCCCCAATCATTCGAGATGGAAGAAATTTCAGTTCTATTTGTCTTTTAGCTTTTAGTTTGTATTATAATGTGTCAGTTAGATTACAAATCTACTTAGAGTGTGAGCAATTATTATCTGTACTTTTAATTTTTTAACTTAAACTTATAACTTTTAAGATTCATGAAAAGACTGATTACTATACAGATACTTACGTTTTTTACTTTTTCAGTTGGTTTTGCTCAATTATTTGAAGAAAATTTTGACGACCTCACCTTACCCACTGGATGGTCAATTGAAACACTTGCAAGTGATGATGGGTGGAATGCAGGTAACGCAACAAGCCTTTCAACCAATGCCTACAATATTCCCGCTAATGGCAGTCCGGGAATGATCGGCACAAACGATGATCTATGTAACTGTGATAAATCCAATGATTTCCTGATATCACCTGTTATTGATTTATCCGGCTTAACAGCCGCTATTTTAGGTTTTGATCTATTCTATTTAGATAATAATTACCAAGGGAGTCAAGAAAATGCAAGATTAGAAGTAACTTCAGATGGTGTAAATTGGCAGGTTCTTCAAGATTTAGATGGCGAGGCGGCTTGGCAAAACCTTGACTTTGATATTTCGAGCTATGCAGGTTCTGACTTATTTCAATTTGGGATTAGATACAATGACGGAGGTGGGTGGCTCTATGGTTGTGCTATTGATAATGTAGTAATTAAAGAACCTCTTCAATTAGAAGCTTCTTTAGTTTCATTGAAAAATCGTGCTTTCGGTGAAATTGGAACAGGGCAAGTAATGACCGGTATGATCTATAATGGAGGTATTACTGAGATAACATCCGTCAAAATGAATTTCGATGTATCGGATGGAACAAATGAGACCGAAACAATCGAAAATATCAGTATTCCTGCTTTTTCTTTATATGAATTTGAATTAACTACACCTTGGATTCCTACTTCTGAAGGAGAATATGATATCACTGTAACTTTGCAAGACGTGAATGGTACGCCTGATGTAAGTATGGCCAATAACATTGGATTCTATTCCACTCGAATTTATGCTGAGGTTATCGTTCCAAATAAGATCGAAGAATTGATGGCTGCTAACCCCGAGGTTAATATCATTGGCGGTGCCTCTAACCTTTTGAATGGCCCAACTGATCTTGACTTTTTTCCAATACTCGGACGTAACGAACTATGGGTTACCAACAGAGAGACTGAAAATAACGGGGGAACCACAGTTACCATTCAGGATGCGACCGCTGATGTGCCATCTGATTTTATTAAATTGGAAGATGGGAATGCTTGGCACTTTATGTCCCTACCTACGGCCATTGCTTTCAGTGATGACAATTTTAATTTTGCCACTTCACCAGGTGTTCGAGATGCTAATCATGGAGGTGGAACATTTACAGGACCAAGCTTATGGTCAAGTGATTTAGCCATATATGCCCAACCTTCTGGAGGAAATGGTAGTCACTTAGACATGTTACATGGAAGTCCATTTAGTATGGGAATCGCTCATGAAAAAGATAATGTGTTTTGGGTTTATGATAACTTCAATAGCGATATTGTTAGGTATGACTTTGCTGAGGATCATGGACCAGGTAATGATGACCACAGTGATGCCATCGTTAGAAGGTTTAGTGGCATAGGTATCTCAGCTGCAAATACCAATATTCCTAATCACATGAAGTTAGATAAAAATACTGGCTGGCTTTACTTTGTAGATAGCGGAAATAAAAGAGTGATGCGTTTAGATATCAATAGTGCTAGTGGTATGACTGGAATTCCTTTGATTAATGAACCTTTGGCCGAACATTCCAGTGTAGCC
>CALGJW010000390.1 GCA_937930025.1 uncultured Saprospiraceae bacterium
ACTTTGACTTGCGGATCGTTTTTTAATGCTGTTATTAGTAACTCGGCATTATTAATTAGGTATTTCACCTCTTTGTCGGCTACGAATTTCGGATTGTGCACTTGGATGTGAGAAGTTTGGTAGCGAATGGCATTATCCACAAAGCCATTGATCATCGCCGAACTAAAGGCCATTAAGAATACCAATGCCCATACGCCTAATAGCACGGATCCAATGACAATCATCGATCTTAGTTTCGATCTCCAAATATTTCGCCATGCAATTTGAAAAAGCATAAGTTGATATTTTAAATTAAACATCTCGCATTGCTGCGACTGGTTTTAGGGTTAATATTTTCCATAACGGATACAATCCAAGCAAGCAAGTCAAAAGGAAAATAATGAATGCTTGCTTTAAAAATAAACTGGCTTCAAATGCAGCAGGTACAAGTGGTTCCATTCCAAAACTTTCATAAGCGGCAACTGCATCTTTTCCCATTGCGCTTAAATCTAATGGGTTAGTATGTAAGTAGTAAACCAGCGGAGTAGCAAGTAGGATTCCGACGATAGCTCCGACTAATCCCACCATAACATTTTCCCAAAAAACCACAGAAAATAATTTCCAGCGTCTCATTCCTATAGCCGTTAAAACGCCGAATTCATAACTACGCTCTTTGGTCATCATTAAGATTGTTCCGAAAATTGCGAAGCCAATTAGCGCATAGAGTATCCCTAGAATAATGGCTGATCCTCCTTCATCTAATGCGCGAGCCTGTGTAAGTTCTGGCAATAATTCCTGGTAGTCCATCACTTCATATTCTTCCTTGGGAAGATTAGTTTTCAGATTTTTGACGACCCGATTTACAATTTTAGCATCGCTAATATTTAAGGCCAAGCTGGTTAGTCGATTAGGCGCCGCATAGAAATCCTGAGCCGCAGGAAGATTGAGGTATACCAATCGTTTATTTAAATCAGGTAAGGCGTATTTGAATATTCCTCGAATCGGGAACTTGCCAGCGGCATTAGTAGCACGATATCCTTGGGAAATCAGCACTAGCGTATCCCCAGTTTTTACGCCTAACTTTTTAGCAACACCTTCCGCAATGATCGCGCCCTTATCACCATTTTTTAAATACTCCCCAGTAATAATTTTGTCTTGCAACTTGGTTAGTTCGTTTTCAGCCTTTGGATCGACCCCAATGACAAGTACGCCTTGTGTTATATTTTCCATTGAAGCTAATGCAAAAGATTCGATCCTTGGAGCGTAGCCATTTACACCTTCGATTTTGGAAACCACATTTTTCACATGATCATCCAAGACCATAGAGTTATCCAAATTTTGATCTTCCCAATAGCCATTGCTATGAATTTGAGCGAAGCCAACATAGGAATTCACTGAAGTGTTGATCACGTTATCCCATGCCCCTTTCTGAAAGGATCGCAAGAAAGAGGAAATGAAAACCGCGAAAGCCACAGCAGAGATGGTGATCAGTGTCCGACGTTTGTTTCTAAAAATATTACGTATTGCGAGTTTGAATAACATAGTAATTATTTACTGTTCTTCGACAATTTATCCACTGACTATTTTACTCTTTTCATATTTTGTATAGAGAAAAAACCATCCTTTATTGGTTTTTCAAAGGAAAGATTTAGGTATTCTATTCTAGTCATTTGTCCTTCCTCTTCTGCCGGTGTCACTTCCATCACTCGCGGCAATAATCTTCCACCAATTTCTTGAATATCTTTTCCTGCCATTGTATTGATTAAATAATCATCTTCATCATAGAATTCAGTTTTCAATTGAATGAAGTCTTTTTTATCAATCCATATTTTTATTTTTCCCCAGATTACAGATATATCTTCTTTTG
This sequence comes from uncultured Saprospiraceae bacterium, assembly GCA_937930025.1. GTDB lineage: Bacteria > Bacteroidota > Bacteroidia > Chitinophagales > Saprospiraceae > JABDJM01. The sequence goes on from CALGJW010000390.1 coordinate 1,847, forward strand.
GTGAAAGTTCTAAAACCCAGCATTCTCTTTCGAGAAGTGTCTCAGAAGCAACTATTTCATGGTTATAATCAACTACAGTGGAAGAAGCTTTCGAGAGATCGTCATTAGTGAAGTCTGAGCCCATCCAACTCTGAGACATCATAGAAGGAGGCATCTTAATGACCCGGTCAATGGTTGGTTGCCAGTTCCACATTTCATTTTCGCGTTTCAAAAAAGCCATTCCCTTGTCGCGGGCAGGAGCGGTGACTAATATTAGGGAATACTCTGATCCTGCCGACCAACTTTTTAGTTGCATTTCTCGTTGCCAATCCGGGCGAATGATAGTCATTTTTATTTCCGCCTGGGAATAAGTACCTCGCACTTTTTCATCTGCCTTAGTAATGATTTCAAGCGGAGTCATTTCTTGAGCAGAAAGACCCAGGGAAAAAAAGAATAGGAGTAATACACATATATTTTTCATATCAACTATTTGATCTGTGAATTGAATTTTTATTTAAAAACATCTTTATGATTTGTTGACCCATTTGATCGATCGGGTAGGCCTCTTTCATATGGAGAAAATGAAGCATCACACCATCCATCATAGCTGCTAAGAGCATTGTAGAGTTCATTGGATTTTCGGCGCCCAGTTTGGTAAATACCTCCATTCCTTTTTCAATGGAAAATTGCTGACTTTCTTCCGCAAGATCTGAAATGGATGCAAGCACTTCTTTTTGAAAAGAAATTTGAGCTAACAACTTCATGAGATCATAATGCTCCTTTATATATAGTAGGCCATCTAACACCAAATGCTTCAATTCCTCTTCAGGATCTTCAAAATCGTCCACAGCATGTTGAAAAAGTGCTTTTCCGGCCTCCACAGCATCAGAAATTATCCTTCGTAATAAATCCTGTTTACTCTCAAAATAGTTGTAAATGAGCCCTTTTGAAATGCCAGCTGCTTTAGCGATTTGACTTATGGAAGTGGTCTTAAAACCTTGATTAGCAAATAACTCCAAAGCAGCATTGATGATTTTCTCCTCAGATTGAGAGCGAATTTCAGCGAATTGTACTTTACTTCTTGGACACATAAATAGCTATTGACCGACCGTTCAGTCAAAAATAAACCTCTTTTTCAATAATTCCAAGTTATTGCCATTGATTTTCGTCAATGTTCAAATTATTCTCGATTTAGGATTAAGAATAACAAAGGATGATTAATTTAAAGCATCCTTGAAATACACCTATGAAGAGAATATTAATTATAGAACATAACCGAGCTGTTCGAGAGAATCTGAAAGCAATTTTGGAATTATCAGATTACGAATGCCATGTTACGGATAATGGCATTTCTGGGGTGCAATTAGCTTTAAAGGAACCGATCGATTTAATTCTTTGCGACGTGATGATGCCTCAATTAGATGGATTCGGCGTTTTGAATATTTTAAGTAAAAAACCAGCGACCAAACATATCCCATTTATTTTTCTCACTTCAAAATCTGATCAAGATGATTTCAGGCGGGGAATGAATCTAGGTGCGGATGATTACCTAACGGAACCTTATCATCCAGATGATCTTTTGCATGTGGTCGAAATGAGATTGGAGAAAGCGCAGGCTATTCATCATACTTCACCCACTACAGGATTTGAATTTAGACATCCAGAATTGGGTTATGCAGCGCTAATGGATTTATTCGAGGCATTGCCGGATGTGGTTGTTAAGGAAAAAGAGGTGATTTTTCCCGAAGGATCTGTGCTTAAGCATATTTACTGGGTGAAGAAGGGTAGGGTAAAAATTGCCAAGATGAATGATTTTGACAAGGAGTATATTTTTAGTTTTCAGGAAGATGGAAAATCTTTTGGCTACTCAGCGATGTTTCGAAATAAGCCAACGGGCTTTTTTGCGGTAGCGATGACGGATACTATCCTTGCTAAAATGGACCGAGATACTTTTCTTGAAAATATTATTCGACAGCCAGATATCAATTTTTATTTTCTCCAAAAACTTTCCAATAACCTACATATCAAAGAAGCGCAAATCACAAACCTAGCGTATAGTCCAATTCGCAAACGAGTGTCAGATGCGCTATTCGAACTCAGTGAGCAGTTTGAAGATGGAGTGATAACCATGAGTCGCGATGACCTTTCTCATTTTGTTGGTACAGCTAAGGAATCCTTGGTTCGAGCTTTGTCAGAATTTAAGAAAGAGGGTTGGATATTACTGGAGGGGAATGATATTCGAATTTTAAATGCTGAGAAGATGTTGGAGTTTTATGGGTGAGATTTGAAGTTTGTTTGGTTTGGGAAGTGGGTTTCGGGGAATATTGATTTTTCCCCGGGGTCCGGGGATAAATCCCCAGAGTGCTTTTTTATCACAACTTATTGAATCACTATTTTTCATCAATCTCTGCTTTTTAGCTTAGTGTTTAGTAGTGGGTTTTGGGGAATATTGATTTTTCCCCGAGGTCCGGGGATAATTCCCCTGATGTGAATTTTATTAGCTAGAAAGTATGATTGGCAGCGGCGTTATTAGACGGGTACCGGGCTGGAGAATCAGGGGAATATTGATTTTTCCCCGAAAACCCAAAAAAACAAACTCCCCAAAAAAAAACAACAAAATGTTTTACTAAAACAACAAATTGTTTTACATTTGCCTTAACCAATCATCCCACTTCATGGCTCATCACAAATCCTATCTCTATTCTGAGCAAGAACAATTCTTCACTTCCGTTTACCGCTGCCTTAGTCATCCAGCCAGACTCCGAATTATTAATGACCTTAATAATGAACCTCTTAGCTATCAAGCCATAATCGAAAATCATCCCCTTGATATAAAAACAATCTCTGGCCATCTTACTCGTCTGGTTAAACTAGGAATCATTTATCCAACAACCCTGAAAAACAGAACGGTATACTCAATAACGAATGATCAACTAGTTGCTGACCTTATGAAACTTTACAATAAACACCAAGTAAGAGAATCTAAACCACCTAAATGGTATAATAGATTCATTCCGACTTTAGCGCTCTATGGAGAAGCATAATTTTTTTTCTCAATTTTTGTCCCCTCTACATTTCCTAGTTCGTCAATTAGTTGATAACTTAATTTTAAATCAAAAAAACACATGTTATGAAAGAGTTTATGTTAGTATTTTTAGGAGCTTCTTATGAAGAATTAGGACTTTCTCCAGAACAAATTCAAGAGCGAATGGGAAAATGGTTTGCTTGGTCTGAAAAAATGAATGCAGAGGGAATAGAACATAAAGGAAGCGCCTTAATGCCCACTGGACGTTCCATTTCTGGTCCTGATAAAGTAGTGACAGATGGTCCTTTTTTGGAAGGAAAAGAAGTAATCGGAGGGTATTATACAATCAAGGTTAAAGACTATGACGCAGCAGAGAAGGTAGCTCAAGGCTTTCCAGAATTTGACTTGGGAGGAACAGTAGAAATCAGAGAGGTGATGGTATTTAATCAATAATGGATAATCCGCAACAATTAGTCGACCATCTTTTTCGTCATCAATACGGAAGGATGGTCGCCATATTGACCAAGCTTTTTGGTTTCCAAGATATCGAAATAGCAGAAGATATCGTGCAGGATTGTTTTATCAAAGCACTGTCGGCTTGGAAAATGAATGGCTTGCCAGATAAGCCTGAAGCATGGCTGATGCAAGCCGCCAAAAATCGCGCGATAGATATTATTCGTAGAAAAAAAACAGAATCTAAAATCTTAGATCAAATTTCCCATTCGGGCCCAGCCAGTATCGCAGTCAACAATTTATTTTTAGATCAAGAAATTTCGGATGCACAATTGCAAATGATTTTTGCATGCTGTCATCCTGCGCTGAAATCCCAGGATCAAATTGCCTTGACGCTAAACATCGTCTCTGGATTCAACCTCACCGAAATAGCCAACGCACTTTTGTCCAACAAAGAAGTCATCAAGAAAAGAATTCAAAGAGCAAAAGCCAAATTGAAATCCCTCGAAACTCAGTTAAATATTCCAGTAGGCAAGGAATTGAAAAAAAGACTGCCAGCCGTTGAAAAAATAATCTACTTGATTTTTAATGAAGGCTATTATTCCATTAGTTCCGAAGAACTGGTCCGCAAAGAGTTATGCTTTGAAGCTTTGAGATTAGGACGAATTCTTGCGCATCATAAGTTTATTCAAGAGCCTTCCACTTTTGCTTTACTCGGCTTATTGTTTTTTCATGGCGCAAGAATGGATGAACGAATTTCCGCCAACAATGAAATAATTCTCTTCGAAGAGCAGGATCGTTCTAATTGGAACAGGGACATGATTAATATGGGCAATCACTATATGTTTAAAGCCACCGACACGGAGGACTTTTCAGTGTATCATTACCAAGCCGCGATAGCAGCGGAATACATGAAGGTCCAAGATTTTGAATCCACCGATTGGAAGCAATTGGAGATTTGGTATGATCGACTAATTGCACTGGATTCATCCCCGGTTTATCGATTGAATAAAGCTGTCGTCCTATGCTATCTAAATGATTACGATCAATCGGAAAATATCCTTGAAGATTGTTTGAAGAATCTTCCCAAACAAATGCATTATCTAATTTTTGC
>CALGJW010000391.1 GCA_937930025.1 uncultured Saprospiraceae bacterium
GTTTTCCTTTTATGGTAGCTGAATTCATCAAAACTAATCCATCGTGTACGGGTCTTAGTGACGGTTCCATCACAGTGAATGCAACAGGCGGATCTGGAAATTATACTTATGATTTTGGGGTTGGACCAACAGGAACGCCAACTGCAAATTCATTAGCAGCGGGGGATTACAATGTTTCCGTAGAGGATGGTAGTACAACAATAACCGAGCTGGTAACTATCAACCCTTCCATTGCCACAGTATTTCTACCAGTGGATGCAGGAAACGGTTCGCTTCGTCATGCGGTTGAAAATGGATGCCCTTCTGATACTATAACATTTGATGTTGGATTGATGGGAGATTCACTGCGACTTGAAAACGTATTAAATATTATGGGCACCAGGGTAATAAATGGCCTAGGTATGTCAAATTTAATAATCAGTGGGGATCATATTACAAGTATATTTAACATTCCATCAAGTAGTAGTTTGAGCTTATTGAATTTAAGTTTAGTAAATGCAGAGTCTCCTGCTGGCGGAGGAGCGATCAACAATGGTGGTATGTTGTATTTAGAAAATGTATTGTTCGAAAATAATCGAGAGAATGGAGTACCATTGGCTTGGTCAGGTATTGGAGCAGTGATCATTAAACAATTGGTGGAGATTAGGAAGTAAGAAAGCATAAATATCATGGTTCCACTTCACCTCTTAAACGCATTATGTCCGTTTGATCTAAAAAGGATGAATTCTTTGGTGGCCCGTTTTATTTTGGGTTAACTGTTTGCCTGAATTCCGAAAACAAAAATTAAGAATATTCTAATGGGGAAGAGAATGCTGTTTCAGCATTCTCTTTTTTTGTGCATTTATTAATCGTATTCATTGAATGAATTCATTGATTTTCCCTTCAATTCTCAATTTCTGAGAAACTAATTTTCAATAGTCTCACTATTCGAGACGACCCAATTCTATTTTTCTAAGATATTGGACCTAATTAAATTAATATTTCGCTGCGTATGATTAAAGGCCTCACTAAAAGATTGAATTTTCTTTTTCACAAAATGAAAAATTATGAAAGCATTAAGGCCAGTCAAAATTATTGCCTCTGGGAAATACCTTCCTCAGAAAGTAGACTCTGCTCAAATCGAAGCCAAATTTCAGATGCCACTCGGTTGGTCAGAAAAATATTCAGGTGTAAAAAGTAGACATCATGTAACTTTTGAATCCAATGGGTTTATGGGTGCGCGTGCACTAGAAGAAGCGATGGCAAAGGCAAATATCGAACCCAAAGACTTGGATTTGATCATTTCAGCCGGTGCTACTTTTGACTATCCCCTACCCAATCAATCCTGCATAATCAAACATGAATTAATAGACGGAATGAAATCAAGCGTAGGAACATTGGACATCGATACAACTTGTCTAAGTTTTGTCACCGCCTTGGAAATCGCATCAAAATTATTAGACGGAGATCAATATAAAAGAATAGCAATAGTAAGTTCAGAAATTGCTTCCAATGGGTTGAATCCAAATAATAGGGAAACATTGACACTCTTTGGAGATGGTGCGGCTGCGTTTATTGTAGAGTATGACGAAAGTGGAATTTCCCAATTTATTAAGGGTGGCATGAAAACCTATGCGGAAGGAGCCTACCACACAATTATCAGAGGAGGAGGCAACAAACATTATTTCAAAGACAATCCTTACGATCCGGAGTTACATTCTTTCCAGATGAATGGAATGAAACTCTTACGTTTAGCTAAAGAAAAAGGACCCGAATTCATTCAATGGTTATTGGATGACCTGGGTTTCGGTCCAGAAAAAATAAAGATTGTTATTCCACATCAAGCTTCGAAGGTTGGCTTAACTCTTTTCAACAATTGCTTGCCGTTCCGTCCAGAACAAATCAAAGGAAATCTTGCAACCCATGGCAATTGTATAGCTGCGTCTATTCCTTTGGTCCTTCATGAAAACATAGAAAATGGGACCTTGAAAAGAGGAGACAATTGTATGCTCATTGGAACTTCCGCTGGCTTTTCTATCGGCGGAGTAATATTTAAATATTAGCGCAAAATTCTAATACCAAATCAAGCTAATATTTTCTTAAACATTTTAAAACGAACAACAATGGAAACTATAAATCTAGTTTGGGGAAATGCACTACTACTGCTATGTGTCATAATCGAAATATTGATCATCAAATTTATCCTCAAGGAAAAACTTCCTTGGAAAGAAATCATACTCAATTTCAATTCAGGGCACATCTTACTTTGGGTATTCCGAGGCATGGAGGTAGCCGCTTATTTTTACACGGTAAAATTTTTAAGCCTAGGCATTGTCGATGGAATACCGATCTGGTCGCAATGGGTAATAGCCTTCGTACTATGGGATTTTTGTTTTTACTGGCTACACAGAACACATCACTACTTCAGTGTCCTTTGGGGTGTGCATGTCGTTCATCACGAAGGGGAGCACTTTAGCCTGTCGCTTGGAATTCGAAACTCCTGGTATTCTTCCTTGACTTCTTATCCATTCTTTATCATCATGGCGGTCATTGGAATTCCAGTGGAGATGTTTATTCTGGTTTCTTCCACACACTATTTTATTCAATTTTACAATCATAATCATTTGGTGAAAAAAAGTGGCTGGCTCGAGTACATTATGGTTACTCCCTCACATCATAGAGTTCACCATGGAAGCAACGACCCCTATATTGATAAAAACTTCGGAGGAACATTTGTTTTTTGGGATAAATTTTTTGGTACATTTCAAAGAGAGATAGCTGACAATCCAGTCGAATTCGGCGTGCATGAACCCATTCACTCCAACAATCCAATTCTTATCAACAACATTCCAATATTAGAATTGATAGGTTTTGAAAATTTGAAAAAGAAAATGAACAAGGTTTCTTTTAGTCTTCCGAATTTACTGTTGGTTTCAGGTGCATTGCTCTTATTCGTTTTACTCTTGTTCTACATTTATTATGAAAATAGCCTAGCCTTTGAGCCTAAAATTGTATTATTTGCCTTGGTCTTTCTCGGCACTATTGGCAATGGAATTCTTTCCGATGGAAAGTGGATTGGAGCTTTTCTATGGGGAGGAGCGACAATCGGTTTGTCCTTTATTATGTTGATAAATTATCCTGAGCTATTGGTTGGATTTAAGCTTTGTTTACTGCTTGCAATGATCCACGGAATTGCCACATTATTTTGGTTGACAAAAGATAAGGTTCTTACTGAATCAGCTCAGGTTAAAAATATTTAAAAATTTATTAGTTAATATTGATTTTACACCCTCGGCTACTTAGTTGGTCGGGGGTATTTTATCAATCCCTACCTAACAACTCCTGCCAATCTTTTTCATTGTCCACGTCAAATAAAACGTGGTCGCAATCCATTTCCACTTTTAAAATTTCTGAGGAATGCGTTTGCACGATTTTACGGCAGCCTTCCATTTCTTCATGCGCTAGGATCGCATCTTTATAATAAGAAGAGAGAATTATTGGATTGCCTTTTTGATTTTGAAAAAATGGCAGTGCCATCGTTTTTGGATTCGTCTTGATCGAATGATTAAAATGGGAGAGAATATGATTGTATTCTTCAGTAGTAGTCAAAGGCATGTCTGCTTGACAAATCATGTATCCTGTTGCAAGGCTACTACTTGCTCGAACGCCTGCCTGAATCGAAGTCGTCATTCCTTTATCGGCAATAGGATTCAGTGCTAACTTTATTCGATCAGAAAATATCCCACCAAGGAGGTGCTCGGAATTATCTTTTCGAACAATGATCAATTCATCAATGTCAGCTGCCCAAAGTTGCTGCATTACATGATTGACCAGCCAATGCCCTTTGTATTTTAGGAATAGTTTATCCTGCGCTCCCATTCGAGTAGAGCTACCCGCTGCTAAAAGAATCGCAGACACCATGATTAGGACAATTTCTTCAACACCCCTTTATACTCTTCCGGTGTATTGACATTCAACATAAAATCATTTTCGTCCATGTGAATTTCTTTTACGTTAGAATTGATCAATACTTTTCGTGGGCAAGAATAGCCTTGTGCTAAAAATTGCAAAAGGACTGGATATGCCCTTGGCTCCCAAATAGTAATCAAAGGCTCAGGAAAGGCCGTCTCGGGATTGTGAAAGCAAGTTGCTGCTAGACGTGGGTCTCTTTCCGCAACTAATTTTTGTAAATGGACCTCATCCAATAAAGGCTGATCGCAGGCCACTACTAACCAAGCCGCATTAGGATCTTTTTTCATGGCGGATAAAATTCCACCGAATGGTCCCAAGCCTACAAAGCTATCTTCTAATTCTGGGAAGTTGCTATCCTCCATTTTACTTGCAGTGGAGATAAACGTTTCTTCGCAAAATTTTCTGAGCAAATTGGCCATATACTCTCGCTGTGGTTGGCCATGATAATCGATTGCCCCTTTATCTTTGCCCATTCTCTGACTCTTCCCTCCAGCCAGCACCAATCCTTTTAATGGCGGACGTTCTATTTTTTCTTGAATCAGGTTTATCAAGTTTTCCTCTTCAGAAATTTGAAACACAGGAATGGATTCCCAATTGGGTAATTTTTCTTTCAGAAAGTCATAGATCTCTTCGTCATCCTGCACGAAGGCAATCACATTAGTTAATCGATCTAATTTTTTTTCTAAGGAAACTTTCTTTTTCGAATTCAAAAAGACGATTTGCTGATCTGACTCAAAATGGTTGCCATTAACCAACACTAAATGGCATTCATTGAACCAGGTCCTATGTTGATAAGTATCTTTTTCGGTGTGAAAATTTAATTGATGGAAATCGATTTTATCCACATAATGAGAAAACATCCCAGGCATTTCTTCCTGCTTGGCTTGATGTTCTGCATCAACAAAACCTATGTTATAAGTTGACTTTAGTGATTGATTAATAAATCTCGCCAAGGTCAATATTTTCCCACAAGGCGCTCCTAAAAGTCCAAATTCATTTCTATGAAAACGACCGCCTAACGGCTTACTAATGTCCGCATGTTTTTTATGCGCTTTGGTAATCACTTTTCCCACCTGTCTTTTTTATCAGTTTAGTTTCTTTAATAACAATGTCATGCGAAAACGCTTTGCACATATCATAAATTGTCAATGCAGCAACGCTAGCTCCAGTGAGCGCTTCCATCTCCACGCCTGTCTTCGAAGTAATTTTAGCAATACAATCAATTTGTACTTCGCGATTTTCGTTTAATACAATATCCACTTTACAACTATCCAACCCAAGTGGATGACAAAGTGGAATCAAATCACTGGTCTTTTTTGCGGCCATTACCCCAGCCAAAATAGCTGTTTGAAAAACCGGCCCTTTTTTCGTTTGAATATCTTTTCCTTCAAAAAATGTCAGCACTTCTTCGCTCACAACAACAATGGAACGAGCATGTGCAGTTCTTGCAGTTACCTTTTTATCGCTTACATCCACCATGGAAGGGTTGTCAGAAGCGTCCAAATGTGTAAATTTATTTGCCATTATATTGAATTGACCATAAAGATAAGGGTCTTTTTGATTGTTGTGTAGTTTATACCTTTAGGGATAGAATAATAATGAAAGAACAAAAGCTCAGTAAATCCGAATACGCCAGATATCATCGGCACCTAATTATGCCCGAATTTAATTTGGAGGCACAACTTGCGCTTAAGAACGCCAAGGTGTTGGTCGTCGGCGCGGGCGGTCTAGGTGCGCCGGTACTTCAATACTTGGCTGCCGCCGGAGTTGGAACTATTGGCATTGCGGATTATGATACGATTGAGCTTTCGAATCTTCAACGGCAAATTTTGTTTGCGACAGTAGATGTAGGAAAGTATAAGGCGGAAGTTGCCAAGGATCGCATCTTAGCCATGAATCCGAATATTGAAGTTCGCGTTATTCTAGAAAAAGTCACTGCTGAAAATGCGCTGGAAATTTTAGTCCCTTATGATGTCATTCTGGATGGTTCCGATAATTTTCCTACTCGGTATTTAATCAATGATGCTTGTTACTTATTAAAAAAGATAAATGTCTTTGGATCGATCTTTCGCTTTGAAGGCCAGTTGGCGGTTTTTAATTATGAGGAAAAAAGTGGCTTGCGTTCCGCTAACTATAGGGATATTTTTCCGGAGCCACCCGCTCCGGGCATGGTGCCAAATTGTGCAGAGGCTGGCGTGTTAGGTGTACTTCCGGGCATCATCGGAGCGATGCAAGCTAATGAGGCGATTAAAGTCATCACTGGGATTGGTGAACCCTTGGTTAATAAGTTATTAGTAATGGATAGTTTGTCAAATACCCAGCATGTATTGAAGATCAGTAAGCAAAAGGACAATCCGCTTTCTGGAGAAAACCCAACGCTTACATCGCTGATCGATTACGAAGAATTCTGCGGTATTACTTCCAATGATGATTTAGTTAATATTAATGAAATCACTCCCGGAGAATTTATTGCCTTAAAAAATAGCAAAGAAGAATTTCAACTTATTGATGTTCGTGAAAAAAGTGAATATGAAATTTCAAACCTCAACGGACTTTTGATTCCTTTGAGTGAGTTAGAAAATCATGTGGATAAAATCAATCGACAAGGGATGGTGATTATTCATTGTCAATCGGGGAAGCGAAGTGCGGCTGCGATTGAGCGATTACAGCGGGAGTTTGGGTTTTCGAATTTGGTTAATTTGGAGGGGGGAATTTTTGCCAATTAGTTCAAGCCACCAAAGGTCGCTAGGTTGTCCGCGGCGCAAGGCGAAATATCGTACATTTAATAAGTTCAATTGTTTAATGACCCAATTCGCAATGCGGCAATTGCCTACGACTCAAAGTCGAATTTCGTAAATGAGTAGCTAATATAACACCAACAACCAGGTCCTAATATAAGACAATGAAATACAATTAATTTGTTATATTAGCATAGCAATAGAAAAATTAATTTGGGCTCGCTAAGTGATTTAACCTCTACATGAAAATTTATTATAAAATTCTATCAATATTATTTTTGTTCCTGATAACAATTGTCAGCACGCATGCTCAAAGAAGTGTAAAAAAGCCTGCGAAAAAGGGCTTCAATTTGAGCATCCAAAGTGGGCGATTCTTCATTGATAAAAGTAAAACTGACCTAAGTGCTTATAATTATAAAAATAAAAACATACGAGAATCCATTAAAACAGGATTGTTTATTCGAAAAGCCTTGAACAGAAGATTAAACGTAACACTCAATCCACAAATTGGCTTTAACTTTCACAGAACTCTGGATTATAAATATCTCTCTCCTTACTTTGGTTTTAATCGTCCTGATCCAAAAGAATATGTCCTTACCTATGATTATTATGATGTCAATATTAAAAGTTTCGATTTCCTCTCTACAATTATTGTGGATTTCGAAATATTCAAATTCATTTATTTCGACATATTGATAGGCATTAAATACGACCCATCCTTAACCTTTGAATTATCAAATAATACTGCATATATAATTTCCAAGGATAGAGATCAAGATAATAATGAAATCTACTATGCCAAAACTTCTCCCGAGAATTATTCTCTGTCTAGAGAAAGCTATAGTTTAAACCACGGAATCCAATTTACGGTAGGAGTCAAATTTGAAAAAATCCAAATTGACGTAGGCATGGGCGGAGGTTCAGGTATCAATAAAAGCGGTTTTGGTGTACTTTCGGTCTATTATAAATTAGATGGTCTGGAAATATAATTAACTCACCTTATCTTGCTTCAACCGAATAATCTCCGACAAATGCGTATAAATCACAATCGGCACGACAATCGCCGGAAGCAAAACAAATGGAAAATAAAGTAGCGCAATATTAGGTTGATCAAATCCAAATTGCTGGAATGGAGTTGGCACTGAAAAAATACCGTTGACCAAAATGAAAAGTATTAAACCAAGCCCAAGGAAGTTCCAAATCAAAAGTATACGGCGAGACATTTTCCCTTTGTAAAATAAGAACCCAATGATAGGCGCAGTGGTGCCTGCTAGAATATCAAAATTACGACCATGGAAGCTCATCAATTCTGGTACTGCTCCATTTAGGAATAAGTACAGTAATACAATTTCAACAGGAATTCTAATGGTGTGCAGAAAGGTGATGAGATTTGTATTTCTATTTTTCACTACCCACTCGATTTGCTTAGGTAGGCAGCCATAAATGATAAGCACTAGATTTGGCAATAGAATAAAAGCGATCCTAGGTGGAAAGCCATCTAATGTCAGATAAAACGAACTATAAGCAAGCAAGGATTGGATGACTCCGATGACTACTATTGCTAGGGTCAATTTTTTTGGGTTGCCATGAGTGATATGAAAGAAAACAATCGTAAATATTGCAACGACTAAAAATATAATAGAAATCCAGTTGGGCAATCCTTCTATCATGATGTACGCTTTAAAAATTTTTCAATAAATTATGTATTATTTGAAATAAGGCCATACGTCAAAAATACGTTGCCGTTTTCTAGAGATCTTCAGGTTGTATGTCACCTTGACATTAGAATAACGTATAGGTAGCCACGAATTTCACTAATTAACACTAATTAACACTAATTCGAAAAACGTTAAAAAGGCGCAAAATGGCCACGAATTTATTGCTGCGCAATTGCTAATTTTCACGAATTCAGAACCTGTCGAATCACGCAAATGTCTGAAGTAGGATTTTGTAGAAATAGATTCTCGGATAAGATTTTACGAAAATGTAAATATTCTTTTTATCCCAGAAAAGAATTAATTCAATCTAAATCACGCCTACGTCATTCGAAACTTTTGATCTCGCCTGGCGGCCAGACAGGCTTTTTAGATTTTGACTTTCTCTAAAAATCCAACGCAAAGCCCAGTTCCTTTCCTTTTTGAACTAAGGCTTCCGGTAACTCTTTATCATGCTTTAGATAGTTACTGTAGTAGCCAGATGGCCTGGCTCTTAAACATCGATTCAAATCATTGCAGTACTTCATGTTGTCGGTAACGATATTGAAGTAGGCAAATTTATCATAGTCCTCTCTTTTCGCCTTTGGTGTCGAACCTTTATGATCAATACGGATATCCAATAGAACGATGTCACCCTTTTTAGAAGGAACCCTTGTGAGCTTGGGATGATTTTCCAATTTATCGTAAAAGGAAATACCCAACATTTTTTGAAGCTTCAAAAATGCACGTTGCAACATGTTCATGTGTGCCACTTTATGGTGCTGATCTTCTTTGTCCTTGTGGCTCCCTGGAGCAACGGTTATTCCTCCGCCATAAACATCATCATTATCTTGAAAGTACATGGCTGCCATGATCGCATTGAAGTCATCATTCCAATGAAATTTTTCTCCTTGTTCATCCAAGAAGGAAGAATCTTTATGCCAAAAGTAAAATCGATTCCTATGTATAGCTGGCTCAGGAAGGACCACCATTTTTTCCCCAAACAAATCTTTAAAGACTTGAACATAGCGTTCCGTAAACATCAGCTCAATTAGCTCAGGCATGGTCCTGAATACATCAGTGGTAACGCCTTCGTTAGCATAAGGCGCAGATTCCCAGGTGCCGTCTTTCAAGGCCTGGGCCATCAATTCTCGGATACGATCGATGGACGCAGGAGTATAAACCTGAGGAACATGCAAAAATCCTTCTCGGAAATAATGATCAATCTGACTTTGTGTAAGTATGGATGGCATAACAGGGAAATTTCGATGGTAAATATAGGCAGGATTTCAGGATTTGCATGGGAGTTTTGCCCTAAACAAAGGAATTGCAATCAACTGCTCAATTCTATAGGATTTACAAATGCTATTTCCATTAACCCTTTCAACATTTAACCGTATCTTCACATTACGAAAAAAAAGAATATTGTCTTTTTTTTAACATTCCTATCAGGAACCGTGCAAGCAAATCGAATTACGACTACAGGAAATTTTATTGGACAAGACAAACCAACAGGCTATTAGTCAGGTTTAAACGAAATGATTTTTTTCATAATTGTAACCTTATCTGTTGGGTAAACTAGGAAATCGAAGCTAAAATTTTTAGTAGCTGAGATATTCACAAGTTTTCCACATCAACCAATAGGTTTACTAACAATCAAATTTTTCAAACCGATTTTGAATCACCAAATTTAAAGCTAGTTTTGAGCTCGGAAAAACGACGACCAACGCAACACTATGGCAGATACCAATCAAATCAAAAAGCTTCGGGACGATCCTAGAAACGGATCTACTAATGACCTGACGAACTATGTTTTCGGAAAGGTTCAACCACAGGCGTTGCCGCTGGAGGAGGCTGTTTTGGGGGCTATCATGCTAGACAAGGACGCACTAGCAGTTGTACTTGATATTCTTCAACCCGAATCATTTTATTCTGAGGGGAACCAAAAGATCTTTCGAGTGATGCTCGAGTTATTTGAGAAGACACAGCCAGTCGATCTTTTGACGGTAACTGAATCCTTGAAAAAGAAAGGAGAACTAGACGTAGTAGGTGGACCTTATTATCTTGTCGATCTAACGAACAAAGTTGCCTCTGCCGCAAACATTGAATATCATGCACGTATAATTTCTCAGAAACATATTCAAAGAGAACTGATCTCTGTTTCCACGCGAACCATTAAAGATGCTTACGAAGATACCACTGATGTCTTCGATCTTTTAGATTCTGCGGAGCAAGGCTTGTTTGATATCACTCAGCAAAATCTTTCCCGTAGTTACGAGAAGATGAGTACGCTAGCAGGACAGGCATTAAAAAGACTGGAAGAGCTTTCGGAAAAAGATGAAGGGCTGACCGGTGTTCCATCTGGATTTACCGAATTAGATCGATTAACTTCCGGGTGGCAGCAGTCGGATTTGATTATCGTGGCAGCTCGTCCAGGTATGGGAAAAACCTCCTTCACCTTGGCAGTGGCTAGAAATGCCGCTATGGATTTCAATAAACCCGTGGCTTTTTTCTCCTTAGAGATGTCCTCCATACAATTGGCGCAACGTCTGATTTCCATGGAAGCCGAAATTACTGGTTCCAAGTTAAGAGATGGAAAATTAGATGACGACGATTGGAAGAACGTGCACTCCGCAGTAGAGAAAGTTGGAGAAGCACCCATCTTCATCGATGATACACCAGGTATCAATATTTTCGAATTACGTGCAAAATGCCGTCGTTTGAAAATGCAACATGATATTCAATTAGTGATGATCGATTACTTACAATTGATGACCGCCGGAGCCACGAACAAGCAAGGAAATCGAGAACAAGAGATATCTGCTATTTCAAGAGCATTAAAAGGAATGGCCAAGGAATTAAATATTCCTGTGATTGCACTTTCGCAGTTGTCTCGGGCAGTGGAAATGAGAGGAGGAGATAAGCGACCAATGCTTTCTGACCTTCGGGAATCTGGAGCGATTGAGCAGGATGCAGATATTGTTTCCTTTATCTATCGTCCGGAGTATTATCAAATACTAGAAGACGAAGAAGGAAATTCCATGAAAGGTGTGGGTGAAATTATAGTGGCCAAACACAGGAATGGTGCGACGGACACCGTTAAACTTAGATTTATCGATTACTGCGCAAAATTCACCAATCTGGACGATCCCAACTTCAGCGATCTTTCGGACACTACTTACAATAATAACAATCCCAATATCATCACCATGCCTTCTCGTATCAACGATGAGGATGTTCCATTTTAGCAATAACTATGTCTGAAGAGCAAGAAGCTGGAATGCGACTAAACAAATATGTCGCGCATTGTGGACTAGGTTCCAGACGGAAGGCTGCCGATTGGGTGAAGGCTGGAAAAGTAAAAGTAAATGGCGCAGTAGAAATCAATCCAGCGATATTAGTCAAAGAAGGAGATATCGTAGAATACGGCGGAAAAGTGATCACTCCTGAGAAAAATTTGGTTTACATATTGATGAATAAGCCCAAGAATACCATCACTACCATGGATGATGAAAAAGGGCGTACGACAGTGATGGATATATTAAAGGGAAAAATTGAAGAACGCATTTTCCCTGTAGGTCGATTAGATAGAGATACCGTTGGATTATTGATGTTGACGAACGATGGTGATTTGGCCAAACGTTTGACTCACCCAAGTCATGAAGTTTCTAAAGTTTACGAGGCTGTTTTGGATAAAGAACTTTCGGAAGCTGATTTCAATAAAATAAAGGCGGGTCAAGATTTAGAAGATGGTCGAGCAGATGTGGATTGGATCAATTATCCAGACCCTAAGAATAAAAAAATAGCTCGCTTGGAAATTCACATTGGTCGCAATAGAATAGTGCGACGCATTTTTAAGGAAGTGGGTTATACCGTTGTCAAGTTAGATCGTATTTATTTCGCGGGCTTGACCAAGAAGCATTTGGCTCGAGGGCGTTGGCGACATCTGACGAAGGAAGAGGTTGGGAAATTGAAGCATTTTTCGTAACGCTTACTGGAGTCTTAAAAATGAAGCCTAGTTCATTATAAACTAGGACTTCTTTCCAGGCGTAAATAATCTAAAAACAGGGTTTTTTAGGGTGTTCAAGGGGTTTGTTAATTTTAAGTTGATTCGTTTGGATTAAATGTTACCCTTGGTTTTATTTTATTTCTTTGAAAAGCAACTTATTTACGAAATACGATTTACGATTTCGAAAATACGGTGATCGAAAATGCGTAGATGTTTGAATTTAAAAATCCTAATTCTGACGATTTCACGTGATTGTCTGAATTGGGTTCGTTGGGATTATAGGATTGGGGTTGATTGCGCGGGTTACACGAACCCACACCTTGTAGAGACGCAAAGCATTGCGTCTCTACAAGGTGTGGGTTCGTAAATCGTGGGATTCCCCTAGGTCCAATTACCCTATGTTTGTAATTTCGAAATTAGGTCGTTGGTATTATTCTACATTGGAAACACGCTATTCGGTATTGCTCCGCAGGAATTGAACTAATTGCTGCGAAGCAAATTGCGGCAAAGGCAATTGAACTAAACATTCAAATATTTCCTAACCGCCCCCACCCTATTATTCACCTCCAGTTTTTTATAAATCTTATACGTCAATGACTTCACCGTATTTTCGGAAATATTGAGCCTTTTGCTGATCTCCTTATTTAGATATCCGACCGCTATTAAGTCCAATACTTCAATCTCTCTCGGCGTCAATTTTTTGATCTTCAATAATTCTTCCATGGGTTGCTTGAATTTTTCAAGCATTGCATTCATCAACTTTGGACTTAGAATGAATTGCGATTTTTGAATTTGGTCAATAATTTCAAAAGGTGCTTTTTCAAATTCTGATTTTAAAATCAAAGCGCTGGAACCAAATTTCAAACATTCATACACAACCTTTAAATTCAATTTATCTAGGACCAAGAAAAATTTTAGCCTTGGAAATTCTTGCAATTGCTTTAGCATTACATCCAGTGCATATTTTTCATCACTAGTTGTTTTTAAATAAAAAAGAATAATCAAATTGTCCGGATCAAAAGTTGGTTCCGTGAGTGTTAAGCTTAAGTGCGATTTAAGCACCAAATGAATCTTTGTGTGAGGGATAACCTGTGCACAGAGCCAACTACAAAATTGCTTATCGTTGGAAACTAACAGAATCTGTTGGCTTGGCTTTTTGGGATTCACTGGGCTTATTTAAAATATCGAAGCCTGCGACACACGCCTCTTTAATAGGTTGAAAAATCAAGACAAATCGTTACCTATATTTTGAGAAAAAGTAGTGCTTATTTGCAATCGGTTGAAACCTGGGAGATTTCTGCCTTAGATTGGAAAGCCTGGGTTAGGGTAAATAAACATTCGTAATTTTTGTATTTACTCTTTAGAAATAATTTCCCCGCCTCTTCATACTTTTCTTGTTGGCCTTGTTGGCCCTGTTGGAACAAAGCATGGGCTAGCCAAAAATTAGCTTCAGCCGTTTTGAAAAAATCAGGTTGTGTTTCAAGGAATGTGCGAAGGGTTGTTTCACTTTTTACGAAGTCGTTTAATTCAAAATAATATTTGCCTTGAGAGAATAAATCAAGAGTGCTTACATCCGTAGAGCGAACTTTATCTTCATAGATCGGTCGCTCATAGAAGGCGTATAGCGCTTCGCTATCTACAGCTGGATTGAAACTTTTTTGTACGATAAAATAGGCAATCACTAAAACAAGTAAAGCTGCTGCCATATATAGCCACTTGCGATTATATCCTCTTGAGACTTTTAGTTTTTGAACTTCATTGCCATACACCTTCTGCTTCACCTGAGCCAATAGCTCTTGTTCCAAGATATCTTCTGAAAGAGTATTAACCGCCTTGTAGTTTTTCACTACATTCATTGCATCAGAGTTTTCTTTTAACAAAGCTTCAAACTTTGCTTTCTCAGACTCGGACAATTGTCCAGCCATATATTGATCTATGTAGTCTGCTATATTCATAGTGACAATAGATTTTTGAGTTGCGGATGTTCTTCCAAATAATTCGAAAGTTCCTTCATACAATTGTACTTCTTCTTCCGTACCATCCCTTCACTCTTATAATTCAACTGTGTTGCAATTTCAGCCATTTTGAAATTAGATGCCCAAAGCATCAAAACTTCTTTGCAATTTTTCCCCAACTTACTCAATACCTTATCCAAGTTCTCCGATCGCTCCTCTTCTATTAACCGCAAGTCCACCGAAGGAGTTTCATCTTTTAGGTTAAAATCTTCTGGCAGTTCCCTTGGCAATTTATTGCGCTTTCGCAATTCCTGCACCCAAAGGTTTCTAGCAATTCCAGCTAGATAGTTATTCAAGCTCCCATTAATGGTCAGCTCTTTATTCTTCATGACCGTCTTCAAAAACTGCACAAGCGTAAAGCTCAGGATAGAACGAAAGTCCTCTTCCGATCCATTACCCACCCTTAGTATTTTCTTTATGGTATTTTGAAGATGTTGGTCATCATACAACTGTGCAATGATTCTATCGCGGCCGGCAGTACCGGAACGAATGGAGTTGATCATTTCACTAAGTTGCATCGCTTTGTCTGAGGTTATGTTAGACTTTGAGGTCAAAGTGTTCCCTTTGGGAGCAAGATAATAAATGATTGGGAAAAACTTTAGTTTACTGTTATATACAAATCGTTGATGGATAAAGGATTTTGGGGGATAAAAAAAAATGGCTGTTTTTAAATAATGAATTAATTTAAGTAGACATTGGGGTTTCCCTCCAGGACGAAGCCTGCCCAGTCTTTTAGGGTGTAGTTGGGGATTGATTTGGAAATTTGGCCATCCTAGTTTTGGAAATCGGCAAATAACATGTAGCTTAGTTGTTGTAGAATTTGTTTTACCTCAAAAATCAAATCAAATGAAAATTGCATTTACCATTCTTTTATTGTTCGCCTTATTATCGTCACCGAGCAAAAGTGAGATTATTGAAAATGTAGTATATCATCAAAAAATTTGTTACAAAAAGCTGGACAAAAATTTAAGTGACAACAAAGACTTTAAATTGATCATATCCATTCCGGAAGAAGGCATTTTCAATGCTTCCTATTCCTGTCCGCAATCCACTTATATCAAAGCAAAAAATATTTCTGCACTCCGACCAAACGGTTCAGAAGTTTTTGCATTAATATGGGGTGATGCTATATTTGATCTTGATATTTGCCATATACATGATGACAAAACTATAGAATGCGGGGAACCGCTAAAAGTATCCCCTGACTCATTTTAGAAAGACATTGGGATTTCCTTCTAAAACGAAGCCTGCCCAATCTTTAAGGGAATAGTTGGGATCTGATTCAAATTTTTCGCGGGTTTGATTGATCGCATCTCCTAAAGAGATTCCCTTATTCCAATTAGTATATAGGTCTACCATGAAATCTTTGGTGGCTGAGTCGTCGACTTTCCAGAGGGTTTTGATGATGGTTTGGGTGCCGTTTTGCATGAAGGCGCGGGAGATGGAATAGGTTCCTTTGCCGTTTTTATGTACCCCGATGCCAGTGTCACATGCGGATAGGATCACAACTTTTGGCGCGGCGTTCATGGCTTCGATTTCGTAGGTGTAAAGTTTTTTTGCTTTGCCGTTTTCATCGCGAAGGACGATGTAGTTATCAAGTCGGTTGTCTAGATTGGTGGCAGCGTGAGCGGAGATGTGATATAAGTCTGATGCTAGATTATTCTGGAAATTTGTGGTGGTGAAGTTTGGGCCGGTGAAGTATTGGTTGTTGTTATTGGAGTTTAATATTTGGGATATTTCTTTGGTTTCTTGGAATCCGTAGTTGAGTTCTTGGTGGATGCGTCGGGAGTTGTCGGCTAATGTAGAGCTGTCGGTGTATGAAAAATTCGTGAATGTTTGTTTATCCAAATTTACTTCATGACGGTCTAGATATTCGATTAGGCTATGTTCTACATTGACTGATTTGAAATCTTTGAAAATATATTCTAAAGGTAGGCTACTAAAGACGCCATCGGGAATGATGACCAAATCTTTTCCGATTTCCAGGGGGATGTTCTTTCTTATTTCTTTTCTTAATTGTTGAACTACATTTTGAAAAGGAAGGTTTTTATGTATAAGACTATCCAGTTGTTGAGAAAGTTTGATAATTGAAGTCCCGTCGAATTCGAAGGCATGGAGGCTGTTGTTAGATACTAGATATCCAAAATAAAGATTCCTAAATGACAATAGATTTAATATTTGACCTTTATTACTAAGAACGTCACTTACTTTCCTTTTATCAATCTTGAATTCATTGAGCTCAAAGACAGGGGCACTGTAATTTTCATACTCCTCGAAAACAGATTCAAATATTTCCTGATAGATCGGATCTCTAAAATTAGTATTAAAATCAAATTCATTAATTTTTCTTAATAATTCCTTTTTTTTATTCCTTTTTTTATCAACTGTTTGAATCTTTCCCAAAGCATAACGAACCAAAACATCACTAGATTTTGAAGATTCAAATATTTCTATCAATTTCTTTAAAATTGAAACTTCTGATACATTCTCAGCAACAAATAAGGAGTATATCCTTAAAGTGTTTTCCACCAAATAATCAACCTGATGTTCAATGTCGGTTTCATTTATCTCCACCCCAATTTTCCTTTCTCTTAGTAACATATTCATTAGGGAGTCCTGTGATGCTTCAGGATGAAGCAAATCAAAATAACTGGACATAATAATAGAATTCACATAATCATATTCCTTTATTACCGCAATGTCACAAGTTTTATAACTCAATGCTTTTTTATTCCAAAAATTCATCGAGTCCAAAAGATTCATCTCTGCATAAGTCATCGCCAAATAATTTTGAATTATTTTTTTATGATAATTGCATTCATTGGTCTTAAGAATACTTTCAGCAGCGAGAAAATATTTTAAAGATTGTTTGGTGTTTTTGAAAAACTCCTTTTCTCCATTTTCTGCGAGCAGACCATATTTTAAAGAAAGGCTAACATTAAATTTTAAAATTCTATCCACATCTAGAGAATTTGATGCCGTCCCTTTGGTTTGAATAAATTCGGCCACACAAAGGCTTGTTTCTCCCCAATTGTTGTTTTTATAAATTTCAATAGCCTTTAACAAATGCTTATTAATAATTTCTAAAGCTATTTGACCTGTTTTTATCAAATCAATAGAACGTTGAAAAATAAGATTAGCCTTAGTTAAAGGAAACAATTTCCGGTCTTCCCTTTTTTCAATTAGGTAAAGACCCAGACCTGTTAATGCCATCTGAAGTTCAAAACTATGAGAACCATCTAATTTACCAGAGAGATTTTTCAACCCATTGACAAAAAATTTCAAATCAACAGGATCTAATGATTTTTGGTACTGCTTTTTAATGAAAGAAAGATGAGCCGTTCTGTTTCTTCCAAGAATACTACTTTCTAACCAAAAGTATTCGAAAGGATAAGAACTTGAAAGATTAAATATACTGTTCAGTGAATCTAGTTTTACTGAGGCTTTGTTTAAATTTAATTTGTCAATTTCCTTTTTAACTGCGAACAGATCACGAAATGGGAATTGTTGTGAATTTAGAAATATTTTTTTATCATTACTAAATAAACTTGCACGCAACCATTGCTCATTAATTGGATCTCCAGAATTAAGTACTGAGTCCAACGATTTTTTTGCCTGATCAGTCCTATTTTGTTCTAGCAAAGTTATATAATTTGTGACCTGTTCAGGATAGGATTTCTTGAATTTACCATTGCAACTATATAATCCGACAAACAGAACAAATCCAATAACAGCTGTATTCGATTCGAAAAGTATCCGAAAGAAGAATTTGAATTCCGTCAAATATGTAGGTTATTTACAATTCCAAACATTAAAAATACCATAAATAAAGTAATCTATAATTCATTTTCCCTGAAAATATTTCAAATAAATTAAAATGCGGGTAACACTTTAGTTTATATAACCAACTTAATTATCGAACAAACAAAATCAAAATGAAAACAAAATTTAATTTTATCGAATTTGCAATAATACTTATTGCAATCCTATTTTTTCAAAGTTGCTGTTCTCCAGAATGTTGCGAAACATGCCCTTCTAAATGCGAAGAAAGTATCGAATTCAATGGCGATTACATTGAAGGAGTAGTTTTTTCCGAAACAGCGGATGGAGAATATGCCCTAATCCAAGTAAATTCTTCCATAGAAGATTCCTACTTTTTCTTATGCGATGAATCAAAAATAAAAACGAAAAATTTCGGAGAGCCTTTTTGGTTTAAAGCTTATAAAAAAGCTAACATCTACTATGCGAGAGAAATAGAAAATTTGGACCCATCAATTACGGGAAAAGGCAAACTTTTCAAAGGGCCGGTAAAAACCTCTCTTGACTTCCATGGCTTTCGAAATGAACGCCATACAAATAATAGACATAGAAAATTTCACCTAGTGAGCATCGGATCGAATAACGTAATAATTAAAGAACTTGACAGCAATGGCAACCCGGTTGCTCCCAATATTACAAAGAACGCAACTGCATCGGCAATTGAAAATGCCATGGAAAATAATTACTCAGGCAAAAATGTTTATATCGAGGAAAATGAAAGTGCTTTAGTGGTTGAAATAGAAAGATGTCATATTCATGCAGATCAAACAACACCATTCTGCGCACATTAAAAACAAATACAATGAAAAGCTACATTATATTATTATTTCTTTTGACTAGTTTCCAAGGTTTCGCAATTGAAGAATCTTCAAATTGTCAACCTGATTTAAATAACTTAACACTTGTATACTACTTTAATCCCAATCTAAACAATGGCAACGTAATTAGCTTGTCGGATATGACAAACACCGCAGTAACAGCGGCTGGTTATTTACAAGCGCTTATACAAAATTTGGGAATAGGAAGTATTGCCTTTAATGGAGGAGGAAAGGCAAGAAAACTATTCCATGGAAACAATTTTGCTGAATTTTTCCAAGATCATGAATATTGTTCATGCAATGAGTTGCGAGTATATATTTCAAATGTCCCATTTGCAACAACAGGCCCAAAGTATTATTTAAAAGGTGCTGGAAATTTCATTTACTTACCTTATGAAGACAGGAATCACCCAATAGTCTTACTTCATGAAACCATTCACTGGTTATTTGGGCAACTAGATGGTATTAATTACGGAGAAAATGAATCCCATGTAACCAATATTAATCAAATTGAAGGAGTTTTACTGCCTAATAAAAATGGCTGCATGAACCTTATGTATAAAGATGATATTGCACCTTTAAATTTTCTCCTAAGTAAACATCAGCAAAAGATCATCAATCATAAAACCCCTGACGCTGGTTGCGATCCAGACGATGACGAAAGTTGTTTTTATCAAAAGATACCCTTTGATATAATTAATCAATTTGATTTAGAAAGAGATCTTTGCTGTCAATCAATATCTAGATCTCATGTTTTAGCCACAATACAAACAATAGGTGTCGGAATAATTACTTATAAGCAGGCTGCTCAATGGTTGGAAACATACGCTCATGGCCAATGCATGCTAGATACACAAGCAGCAAAAAGGGTTTCTAAAGTAGATAAGAGTAAGTTTTCTTTAGAACAACATACCTTCATGAAAAAGGTATTAATTGATTTATATGTTGAAAGTAAAGAATTCAACAAATTGCTTACAGTTGAAAGGGACTACTTAAACAAAATTGTAATTGATCCTAAAATTCAACTTGATAAGGATTATGTCGAATCGCGAAAAGCGGTCATAAGAAGAAATCTTTACAAGAGGGATATGATCAAAGAAAAAAATAGATAAAACCTTTAGAACAAACAAGGCTGACATTCCTCGTCAGCCTTGTTTCATTCAACCCTACCTGTATTAATTCGTAATACCTTCAAGAAAATGGTATTGAGTTGTCCCAACAACATGTCCGTTCCGAAGTCGTTTATCCTGAACTAAAACACTTTCCAATTCCTCCCGGTCTTATTCACCTTCCCATAGACGTTTTATAAATTGAAATATCAATAATCATCACCCTGCTTTCCTACGTCCAACTTTCGATATCATTCCATCCTTCTTTCCCACTCCACGAATCCCAAAACCAACTTTTCCGTATATTCATTCTCCAAAACTTTCCAAAATGAAATGCAAAGCTATATTTCTCCTTCTTATATCAACACTCGCTCTCAAAGCCCAAGACGCCTACCACCAATCCCTCCTAGATCAACTACAAAACGACTATTACATCACAGGTGGAACTTGGACCCTAAGCCCTGACGCAGAAGCCATTATGACCAATGCTTGGAGCTATGGAGATGACCCATTTCAGGTGATTCCTGCCTCAAATCAGACCTTCACGACTAAAACTTCCGTGAATATCACCACCGAATACGAAAACCACTGGAACGCTGGCTGGGGAATCGGGATTGAAAATGCGATCAATGAAAATGATGTTTGCTTGATGGTTTTTTGGGCCAGAGCGGCAAGCGGGAATGAAGGTAGATTAAGTGCCTTTGTTGAAAACTCCATCACCTACTACAAAGAAGTGTACACCACTTTTCCTGTTGGCAATGAGTGGAGGCAATATATTTATGCATTTGAATCTGGTAATTCTTATGATGTGGATGGACTTCAGATGGGATTCCATACCGGCGCTATACAACAACATGTGGAATATGCGGGAGTGAATATTTTGAATTATGGCAATAGTTATTCCCTAGATGATTTACCGGAAATAATAAACAATGATACTTATGGTGGGCATGAAGCGGATGCTCCTTGGCGGGCTGCTGCAGAAACGCGAATAGAAAATTTGCGAAAAGCGCCGTTAGAAATAACCGTTCAAAATGCTGCTGGAAATCCTATGCCGAATGTCGGAGTGGGGATTGAAATGTTGCAACATGAATATGCTTTTGGAACTGCGGTGGTGTCTTGTATGTTCGCGCAGAACGATTGTCAAAATCAAATTTATGAGGACAAGCTTTTAGATTTGGATGGGGAAGGTCATGGATTTAATTGGGTGGTGTTTGAAAATGGAATGAAGTGGCCCGCATGGGAAGGTGGTTGGCCGAATTCTCAATTTGAAAAGGCGGATGCTGTTGAGTGGCTTGGAGAAAAAAATATTCAAGTACGGGGACATACCCTTTTATGGCCCGGTAGATGGACTTTACCGAATGATGTCAGATTGAATATCGCAAATACAAACTATGTGCTGGATAGAATTGATGGTCATCTGGAAGAAATATTGGAATATCCATCTATTAATGGTGCATTAGCCGAATGGGATGTGGTTAACGAAATCACACAAGAAAGATTCCTAGAAGATTCTCTCGCAGGCAACAATGGCTATGTAACGGGCCGTGAAATCTATGCCGAGATATTTGAAAAAACCAAGGCGCTTGATGCGGTTCCCAAGCTTTACATCAATGACTATATGACCATTTCTTCGCAACGATCCCGAGGTCCAGTTTATGATCGCTATCAACAATTCATTCAGGAAATCATCGACGCGGATGCTCCATTAGACGGTATAGGTTTTCAAGCGCATATCGGCACCTACCCTACCTCGATCTATCAAGTGGAAACCATTCTTGATGATTTTTATGCAAAATATAATCTAACACACAAGATTACTGAATTCGATATTGACGGTACCGCGGGTGACGAAGTCGAAGCAGCTTACATGCGTGATTTTCTAACCTATGTTTTTTCACATCCTTCAACGGATGGATTTCTGATGTGGGGATTTTGGGATGGCGAACATTGGAAGGATAATGCCCCGATGTTTGACTTGGACTGGAATTTAAAACCTTCTGGGCAGGCATTTATTGATTTGGTTTTTAAAAAATGGTGGACCAAAACATTCAAGATCACTGACACAAATGGTCAAGTTAACCTAAGTGGATTCAAAGGTCGTTACGTGATCCAAATAAATTGCGATCAGATCATTAGGGACACCATCGAATTGACTGGCGCAGGAAATAGTTTGAATTATCCTTGTGAAGAATTGGTGAGTATTGAGGAATTGGAATCCACTGTTATCAAAATATTTCCAAACCCTAGTTCGAGTGGAAATTCAAATTCAATTTTGGAAAGAGTGTCAACTAAACCAGCTGTCCTAAGAATTATCAATGCCAGAAGTCAGCTTGTTTTGGAGAAAAAAATCTCTGGCAAACAAATTTTATTAAACTCTCCAGAAAATTCTGGAATGTATTTTATTGAGATTCAAGAGGTCTCTGGCATCACGCGGTTGCCTTGGATTGTAAACTAAGCACATCTTAAAAAAATCATATTTCTAATTTGAGAGAAAAGCTGCTCAACCTTTTGGTTTTCCTTTGAATCATTACTCTTGCAGGGTTACCCCGAATAGGGTAATTATAGTCTTTTTTCCATAAAATATGTAAGTATTTTTACCTTTTCTGGTTTAGTAGTCACAGGAATTTATTATCTTTCTTTAAAGTTTCTTCTATATTTAATTAGAATCAAATACTACTCCTGATTCTAATTAAATAGAACTTAACTTTTATTCAAAACTTGCTTTAAAAAATATTTCAGAAGCATCTTTTGCAATTTCTTTACTTCAAAAAACCAAAAATGAATTACTTACATCTCTGTATGTATCTAATATTTCTATTAGGTGCATCACAGGTTTCCATCGCCCAATGTCCCACCACTTCTTGCGCAACTCACCTTACCGAGATCTCCACAGCCACTTTTCCTGATTGTCCGAGCACTACGTTAGACTTATCTGGAAACATTGATAATAATAGTGACTGCGAAGATTCTAACAATGATAATTGTTGGAAGTATATTTTTACACAACATGATCCCTTGATCACAGGATTATTTATGGATGTCGGTAAAGGTAATGGGTGTAATGGAGAGGTAAATACTTTTTACACTGAAATTGATGGTGTTTGTGTGAATTGGGGATCTAGTGGATCACAAAATACTTTCAGTTTTGATTTTGGGGTTGATGGGAAAATCACGATGTGGCTTTGCGATAATTCTTCTGGAGAAGTTTCCCTTTGTGAACTTTGCTCGGAACTTCTTGCCCCGGCTCCTGTCGATTTAGTTTCTTTTAGTGGGAAAGCTATGGAGTTTAGCAATGAAATAAATTGGTCAACGGCAAGTGAGGAAGGTTCTGCTTTATTCCTTGTTGAAAGATCCATAAACGGTCGATCTAATTTTGAACCTTTAGGCTCATTGCCCGCTCAAGGAAATTCCAATTATTTGAAAAATTATCAAATGACAGATCGAAGTCCATTTCCAATCACTTATTATCGTTTGCATAGTATTGACCTGGACGGCTCTAAAGAAATTTCTGATTGGGTTGCGATTAAAAGAGATAAAGCAGTTTCTGATAACCAACTACATGTCTTCCCTTTGCCCTTAGGCGATCAACCACTACAAGTATATTATCAAGCCAATTTGGAAGAACCTATTGATATTGCTATAACAGATATTTCGGGCCGAGTGCTTTATACAGATTATAAGGTCCTACCAAAAGGAATCCACAATTGGAGTATTGATTTACCTCAATTTGAAACTGGATTATTAGTATTGAAAATTATTAGTCGCAGTGGCCAACAAACCTCACTAATTCCAAGAATAATAGAATAGTAGAATACTTATAGTTCCTGATTCATAAAATCCATCTTCTCATAGCTGAGAAGATGGATTTTCATTAGCGCTATTTCTAGAAAATGGCCTTTAGCTCGAGCTCCGATTTTTTTATGCACTATTCTCCACGTTAAATAGGCTTGTTTGGGTATCTATCAGGCCTAAAGCATTACTATAAATTTTTATAGATAAAACCCTGAAATAATTGGTTTTACATACAATTCTTCTATATATTAGCGTTTGAATGACTCGTTTTCGAACGGATTATTTAAAACACTACACTACTATGAAACACATTTGGCTAACCGCCGCCCTTCTTCTGGGCGCTTGGGCTGTTGTATTGGCCCAACCAATATCTAATCAAACTTATAGTATCCATCTTGGATCTTTTGTTCAACTGAGCAATGATGACTTTAGTGATGTCCGCGAACTAGGATATCTCTATGCTGAAACGTACAGCGAGCATCTCAACCACCTTTATCTTGGAGAATATAAAACTAAACCTTTGGCTGAAGCCATATTAGTTGCAGTTCACAAGAAAGGATTTCCTGACGCATATATTATAGAGCGCAAATTAGATGGTGACCAAAAAGTGGAGGTGGTCCAATTAGGAGTGGAATTAATTGGAGAGCAGATTCCTTGGAAAAAATATAAAACGGGAACACCGATTTCAACTATTATTGACAAACAATATTTAAGAATAGTGGCTGGGCCGTATCCTAGTCATGAAGCTACCGTACAAAAGGTAGAGCAATTTAAGAAAGCAGGCTACGGAAATGCCTTCATTCGCACTGAGTACTCACTACGACTTCATCCGGTTACCGATTTTGAAGCACCAGATTTATTCCTACCGGATAATCCTGAACCCATGGCCGTCGTTACTGAGACGGTCATATCGTCGCCAACTCCTCCTGTCAAGCACTCTTTGAAAAAAGCGCTTGATATGGAGGAAGCGGTTGCGACGGTAAAAACAAAACCTGAAGCTAAAGCGGAAATTACTCCTCCTGCAGTTGCAAAAATTCCTGAAAATTATGAACCTGAGTTTATAGCCAAAGCAGCACCAATTTCTGGATTGAGCATGCCTGCAATTCGTTCTGAAATAAAAAGAACTTCTGCGCTAGAATTGCAAAAAGTATTAAAAGAAAATAATTACTACACAGGATCTTTAGATGGTTTCTATGGGCAAGGTACCTCTGAAGCATTTGCAGATTTCACGACTAATAATACTGACTGGAAAAAATATGAGGTAATAAGCAAGTATTTGAGCCCAGAAAAAATAGATGTTGCCAACAGTGATCTAATAGAAGGAATAGCCCTAGCCATTGGAACACCAACAAAAGCTAAGAATGCATTGGCAAAAAATGACCACCCCTTAGCTAAGGCTTATCAAGCATACATTTTAAGAGAACTTTCGGAAGACAACATTCTTGAGGTGAACCGCCTTATGAATGAAGCAAACAAAGAAAGTTTTGCAGACTATAGTGGTAATTTACCTTTTGATTTTACGGCGAGCTATTCTTATAATGACAAGCAACAATTATTGAAGCACTTAGCTTTCCTACATGGAGTAAACAATGATGTGCCTGTCCCTTGCTGGTTATTTCAAAAGCATCAATACGATGCCATCACTGCGTTCGAATCCGTTGACAATTATACCATGGAATCTTGTGATCCATTCATGGATTGGGACGTGTTGAGAAATCTAGAAACAATCGCACAAGATGCTAATCAAAAAACTGATGAAACAAGATTAGAAGCTAGTTCTACCAGATCCAAGTTGTTTCTAAATCCTCCGAGCTATACCCATGAAGAAATGAAAGCCATTTATGAGTGGAATACAAACTACTGGAGTAAAATTGACCAATGGGCTACTTCAGATCCTTTGCATCAGAAGATCGTTACTAATATGAAAATCGCCTACTATCAATCACAAGTCTTGATTGAAGATTATTATATCAACGGAGGAATGGAATATCGCCAGGCTAAAGCCTTGGGATTAACTACCTTAAAAACTATAGTTGAATAAAAACCCGAAGAATAATCTTGGTTCTTAAGTCGCTAAATTTTTGACCAAGCATTAGTATTTAGAGTAACAAATTGGGATGACTGAATAGCCACCAAGGTAAATTGCCTGGTGGCTATTTTTTTCACCTTTTTTATGCAAATTTCTTATTGCCCTCTAATACTAAAAATCAAATCCATTTGCATCGTTATAAATTGGCTATTGATTTCGCGCGTATCTAATTGAACTTCAAAATTCAACCTACTCTGATCAAAAAAATCAGCGGCATCAATTAAAGTACCGGGAAGATCTAAAAATGATCCTTGATCAAATCGAATTTGATTGGTCCAAAAAGCCTCAGATCGTCTTCCTACATTATCATGAAATAACTTCACGGAGCACTCTTGTACAAAGCTGAGCGGCGAATCATCAAACAATACTTGAAATTTCGCTGATTGAGGACTAATCCTTACTATATCATCCTTATTAATTCCAAGGGAAGTAACTACCTGGTCAAATGGATTACCAACGTTGGTCATTTCAAAGAAATGATCTTGCAAGGTATTTAACCCTGCGGGTATCTCAAATTCAACTCTAATTGGAATTTGAGCCAGTTCAATAGTGTCATCATCATTCTTACAAGAATGAAAAGCACCCAAAAGAAGTAATAAAATTAAAAGTCTATTCAACATAATATTGGAACGTATGAACCAGAAAGAATGATATTATTATTGCAATAAATGTCAGAAATTTTTATTCAATTTTATTGGATAGAGAAAAATACTCCAGAAAAACACTAATTTAATTGCCATAAAGAACCAACAATAAAAAATGGGAGAGCAAAGAGTAAGTTTATTGAAAGGGGACGACCATATGGGAGCTTTTGTAAAGCAACTATTGGATGATGTTCAGGCACTTGAATACATGTTAGATCACGATCTTTTTGAGACTGGAATCACTAGAATTGGAGCTGAGCAAGAAATGTGTTTGGTTAACAAAGACACCCTGAAACCAGCACCAATCGCCATGAAGGCCTTGAGTAGGATGAAAGAATATCCCTGGGTTGAAACTGAACTTGCGAAATTTAACCTTGAGACAAACTTAACTCCAAGAGAATTTAAAGGAAAAGCCCTTTCTGCTTTAGAAAATGAAAATTCCAGCTATCTTAAAAAGATTAGCAAAAAACTAAACGAACTAGATTCCGAATTAATCCTTACCGGAATTCTTCCCACTTTAAGAAAATTTCATTTGGACATGAAATTTCTTACTCCCAAGAAGCGATATCACGCACTTATGGAATCCATCAACTCACAATTGATTGGCCAATCCTACGAACTTCGGCTTTTGGGAATTGATGAGTTGTTGGTGCGCCATGACTCTCCCCTACTTGAGGCATGTAATACTAGCTTTCAAGTTCACCTTCAAGTTGCTCCGAAGGATTTTGTAAAAATGTATAACATCTCTCAGGTTTTGGCAGCGCCTTGTATTGCTATTTCTGCTAACTCACCTATTGTCTTTGGAAGAAGGCTTTGGCATGAATCAAGAATTGCATTATTCCAACAAGCTTTAGATACTCGAACAACTCATGACCATCTTCGGGAAAGAAGTCCAAGGGTAAACTTTGGATCTGATTGGTTGAAAGAATCTGTGCTGGAAATTTACCGAGAAGATATTGCTCGATTCAGAGTATTAATTGCGAGTGATATAAAAGAGGATTCTATCAACATGATCAGCAAAGGAAAAATTCCTAAGCTACGAGCATTGCAAGTGCATAATTCCACCGTTTATCGTTGGAATAGACCCTGCTACGGAATCAGTCCTAATGGAAAACCACATTTGAGAATTGAAAATAGAGTTTTTGCTGCAGGCCCAACTGTCATCGATGAGGTAGCCAACGCTGCATTTTGGTTTGGTTGCATGATTGGTTTGGCAGACGAAGTGAAAGATATAACTACCCAAATTGACTACGCAGATATCCGAGATAATTTTTCTAAAGCTGCCCGATATGGAATCGATTCAAAATTTACTTGGTTTAAAGATCGAAAAATTAGTTCAATTGATTTAGTACGCAAAGTATTATTACCTATAGCTCGCAGAGGATTAAAATCACAGAAAATTGATTCAAAGGATATTGATAAATATTTAGGTGTCATTGAAGGTCGTTGTAAAACTCACATGAATGGTGCGCGTTGGCAATTACGTGCATACACTCGATTAAAAAAAGAAACTACCGCGGATGAAGCGCTAAGTTGTTTGACCTCTGCGATTATCCAGAACCAGAAAACAGAAAAACCAGTTCATACTTGGAAAATGCCAAAATTGTCTGATTTTCAAAACTATCAAGCAAGCGAAATGACAGTAGAAGAATTTATGATCACCGATTTGTTCACGGTTCAAAAAGACGACATCATTCAACTTGTTGCAGAAATGATGGATTGGAGAAATATTCGGTATACGCCGGTTGAAGATAAAAATGGAGCATTAGTCGGACTGGTTACTTCTCGAATATTATTACATCATCTCATTCGAAATGCAAAATTGAAAAAAGATGAGGTGGTTGTAAAAGATATAATGATCACAAATCCAATTACTATTAGTCCTGATGAATTAATCTTGACTGCAAGAGATATGATGCGGGATAACGAGATTGGTTGCTTACCTGTTGTCAAGGACGGCGAACTTGTTGGATTAATCACAGCTATGGATTTTCTTAAGATTTCGGGAAGACTAACTAATCCCAAAGGCAGTAAAAAGAGGAAAAAATAGGCCCTAGATGGCTGTCTTGAAAATAATCAAAGCTCTTCCCTCTTTAACCAAAGAGAGGAGTCAATCCTTTGGCTTTTTGCACTTCCCTTCGATAGATCGCCATGTTTTCCCCAAATATTCAAACTATTTGCAAAACTTCCCTTGATTTATGTGACTTTGCTCATTTTTCAACGCCTAAATAAAAGATTCGAAAGGCTAATTCGTTCGGTAAAAACTCCAACTTATATATCTGGAAAGTCGTACTTTTGTAGCCTATTTATCACCTCTAAACTTTGTTCATGGCATACGATATAGATATGATCAAAGGGTATTATGAAACCCTTGCTTACCGAATTGACGAAGCAAAAAAAACATTAGGTCGTCCACTCACACTTTCAGAAAAAATATTGTACAGTCACTTGCATGAGGATTCTCCTCTTCAAAACTACAATAGAGGAAAAGATTACGTTTTCTTCTCTCCGGATCGTGTAGCAATGCAGGACGCTACAGCCCAAATGGCATTGTTGCAATTTATGATGGCGGGAAAAGACAAAGTGGCTGTTCCCTCTACGGTTCATTGCGATCACTTGATCCTAGCCAAGGTTGGCGCTGAAAAGGATTTGGAGACTTCTAAAGATGTTAATTCAGAGGTATTCGATTTCCTAGGAAAGGTTTCCAACAAATATGGAATTGGATTTTGGAAACCTGGTGCTGGGATTATTCACCAAATCGTATTAGAAAATTATGCTTTCCCAGGAGGAATGATGATTGGAACAGATTCGCATACAGTGAATGCTGGAGGACTCGGAATGGTGGCCATTGGAATTGGAGGAGCGGATGCAGTGGACGTCATGGTAGGAATGCCTTGGGAATTAAAAATGCCAAAACTAATTGGCGTAAAATTGACAGGAAAATTAGGTGGATGGACTTCTTCGAAAGATGTTATACTTAAAGTAGCCGGAATCGTTTCTGCTAAAGGGGGAACCGGAGCAATCGTTGAATATTTTGGTCCAGGTGCTATTTCATTGTCTTGTACAGGGAAAGGAACTATCTGTAACATGGGTGCAGAAATAGGAGCGACTACTTCCACTTTTGGCTATGACGATAGTATGAGAAGATATTTGATCGCTACTGATAGAGCAGATGTTGCTGAGTTAGCAGATCAAGTTGCAGATCACTTAACAGGTGATCCAGAATGTTATACAGATCCGGATAAATATTTTGATCAAGTAATCGAAATAGACCTAACTACTTTAGAGCCGCATATCAATGGGCCATACACGCCAGACTTGGCTTGGCCAATTTCAAAATTTGCACAGGCGGTAAAAGACAATAACTATCCGCCAAAATTGGAGGTTGGATTGATCGGCTCTTGTACGAATTCTTCTTATGAAGATTTATCTCGTGCAGCTTCGTTAGCGAAACAAGCCCGAGAAAAAAACCTTAAGGTGAAGTCAGAATTCACTATCACTCCAGGTTCTGAGCAGATTAGATTTACCGTTGAGCGAGATGGTATCCTTGATGAGTTCGAAGCAATAGGAGGAGTGGTTCTAGCAAACGCTTGTGGACCATGTATTGGTCAATGGGCAAGACACACAGATGATCCTGATCGAAAAAATTCCATTATCACTTCTTTCAATAGAAACTTTGCCAAAAGAAATGATGGTAATCCCAATACACATGGCTTTGTAGCCTCTCCCGAGATTGTAACTGCCATGGCTATTTCTGGAGATATGTGTTTCAATCCTTTGACGGATACGCTGACCAATGAAAATGGAGAGCAAGTCAAACTTGATCCGCCAGTGGGAATAGAACTACCTCCAAAAGGATTCGATGTTGGAGATGCTGGATTCATCGCACCAATTGAAAATGGTTCAGGAATCGAAGTCACTGTTAATCCGGAGTCCAATAGAATTCAATTATTGACTCCATTTAAGGTTATTGATCAAAAGCAGGTTAGCAAAATGCGCGTTTTGATTAAGGCGAAAGGAAAATGTACTACAGATCATATTTCTATGGCTGGGCCTTGGTTGAAATTCCGTGGTCATTTGGAGAACATTTCTAACAACTGTTACATCGGAGCAATTAATGCTTTTAATGATAAAACGAATACTGTTATCAACATGGAAACAGGAGAATTTGGAGCAGTTCCTGATGTTGCCAGAGCGTACCGAGATGCCAATATTGGAACTGTAGTATTTGGTGAGGAAAACTTGGGTGAAGGATCTTCTAGAGAGCATGCAGCGATGGAACCTAGATTTTTGGGAGTAAAAGCAGTAATTGTGAAGTCTTTTGCTCGAATTCATGAGACCAATTTGAAAAAACAAGGGATGCTAGCTTTGACCTTTGTTAATCCTGCTGATTATGATAAAGTCAGACAAGATGACTATGTGAACATCACAGATTTTGACTCAATGGCCCCAGGCCAAAATTTAACCGTGAGATTAGATCATAGCGATGGAACGACTGATTCATTTGAAGTAAAACATACTTATAACCAAGCTCAAATCGATTGGGTTAAGGCTGGATCTGCTTTAAATAAGATTAGAAAAGACGCCGGTGTAATGATGTAATATCACCGATTAAGTTAATATTTTAAGGCCTCTTGCTCAATGAGTAAGGGGCCTTATTTTTTATTAAAATCTGGGCTAATTTATTGATATTCAGCAAATTCTTGGTATTTTTCCGCCTTGAACCATTAATAACACTTAAACAAAATCAACTATTATGTGGAAGGAATTTAAAGACTTTATCATGACGGGGAACGTCATAGATTTCGCGATCGCAGTAATCTTAGCCGGAGCAGTAGGTCTGGTTGTTACTACATTTGTAAGCGATGTTATGATGCCTGTGGTGGGTATGATTTCTGGTGGTCCAGATTTCGCTGATAAAATGATCGAATTAGCACCTGCAGTGGGTGTTGAAGGAACGGATGGTTACCAACCAGCAAACAATCTAAAGTGGGGTAACTGGATTAATACAATCATCAATTTATTTATTGTTGGATTTGTATTATTCTTGATGTCTAAATCAGCTGCTAAGTACAAGAAGCCTGAGGCTCCAGCTGGTCCTACTCAAGAAGAGCTACTAGCTGAAATCCGCGATGCCTTGAAGAAATAAATTCTTATATACGATATTAAGAAAGGGTTGTGATTTTATCATGACCCTTTTTTTATTGTAAAAAAGTCTATGCGACTTGCCTAATAGTTGTTGTGAACGGCATCAATTGAAAAATGCCTACTGTTGAGATCATGAAGTTTTAGTGCGCTTGTTGTAATTTCTATTTTAGTCAAGAATGACTTAGCCCAAGCGTTTTTGCTCCTATAGTTAAGAAGCAGTTCACAATAGTTCTTCGCCTTATCGTATTCAGCTGACCAAAAATACAAAAGGACCAAATGCTCAATAGCTTGGGCACAAAATCTATCCTTAAATTTCAAATCTTCCTGATCAGAAATATATTTCTCCCAATAAACTAAACTAGATTGAATTTTGGACTTAAAATCGGTTAACCCACCATCTGGTTTTAACATTTTAAAAGCCTGAGTAGTATTTTCGATTTCATTTCGCCATTGTTCAAATTCTTTTTTTCTCTTTTCTTCTACATTTGAAAAAACAACGAATTCTACATGCGGTGAAAATCCATATTGTTCATTCACAAATTTTGCTGCTTCTTTTACGATCTCTTCCACTTCACTTACATAGGCTAAACTAATTTTCAATGGAGCATATCTTTTATCGACAACGGCCTCATCAAAGGTTGCAAACTTATTTCCTTGAACCAGTTTTATGTCCTTGGAGCTTCGCAATTCTGTCTTTAATAATTCTAATCCATCTTTAGTTGAGACAATAAAAGTTGAAGGTATCGAAAGTTCGTGCTCCCACCAATACAGGTGATTGACTGCCTTAGCGCCAGCGTCCTGACTGTATCTAATTTCTTTATCCAATATTTCGACTTCTTCAAAGTCATTAATTGGTTTGTAAAATTCTATTTGAAAAATGAGATCGCTTTTATGTTTTATTTTTGGTAAGGTTGAGAAGTCAAATCCACGAATCAATTCTTGTTTACTGATCAATTTTTCACCGATGTTTTTCTCCTTGAAAAATATTTCAACCGAGTAATTTTCTAAATTTTGAGGTAGTCTCTTTTGAGCCAACTTTCGATATTCAACGGGTATTTCGAAATCGGATAAGTTTTGTGCTTTAGAGGAATAAACAATTGAAAGCAAGCCAAGTGCAAGTATTATGGATCTAATTACCATAATTAAATTTAGGAATTATTTTTTAGATATTATTTTTCCTTTGGCCATTCGAAAAATCGATAAATGAAAACACGCCAATTTGTACTTATTGAATACTCGTAATTTGATAGGACCTTTTATCCTACGGACCATTCGGTCATCTTTTTAGATTGGGAAGAGGTGGACTTGATGAGTTTGGTGGGATGAACGTTCATTCGATTTTGCGCCGTCAGGCAATTGCCGCGTAGCGAATTTGTGGCGAAGCCAATGAAAAGCCTTCCCGCCCGAAACTGATGTTTCGGTTCCCTCGCTTGAAAGGTCCGTTTAGGACCTTTCATCCTACGGATCGCTCGGTCACATAAAAAAACCCCGTCGTAATGACGAGGTTATTTACTTTTTTTTCAATCTCTCTTTAGAGAAAAAGAAAAAAAATGGCAGCGACCTACTCTCCCACTTGGTATAGCAGTACCATCGGCGCTGTAGGGCTTAACTTCTCTGTTCGGAATGGGAAGAGGTGGGCCCCTACGCTATAGCCGCCAAAATCTTGCGGTCCTAAGACCTATTTCTTTTACATAGCTTCTTATAACTATGTTTTTGTTATCCCTATTGTATAACTCTTAAGCTATTCAATAGAATAACATTAACAAATTGGAAAAGTAGCATAACAAACAATTATCATTACAAAGTCATTCTCGTTGCGAATGAATCTTCGTATTAAGATTCTTATTTAATAATAAAAAAAAGAAAGCTATCGGGTAATTAGTACTACTCGGCTCCATACATCACTGCACTTCCACCTATAGCCTATCAACGCAATCGTCTTTTGCGACCCTTCTCCTTACGGATGGAATATTAATCTTAGAGATGGCTTCGCGCTTAGATGCTTTCAGCGCTTATCCTGACCGAACATAGCTACCCTGCGATGCAGCTGGCGCCACAACAGGTGCACTAGAGGTTCGTCCAACACGGTCCTCTCGTACTAGTGTCAGACCTCTTCAATATTCCTACGCCCACAACAGATAGAGACCGAACTGTCTTGCGACGTTCTGAACCCAGCTCGCGTGCCACTTTAATGGGCGAACAGCCCAACC
>CALGJW010000392.1 GCA_937930025.1 uncultured Saprospiraceae bacterium
CACTGTTTTCAAAAACATCATCCTTCACTTTTCCCTTTGGGGAGATCTCAAAGAGGAAAAAGCAAAAAAAGCCATAGAAATGTCTATTGAGACTTATTGTTCTGTTGGAAAAGTAATTGAGAAATCAGCGCCTATATCCTACACCTTGAAATTAAATCCCAAATAGATGCGATTTGAAACAAAAGCTATTCGGCAAAAGTTGAAGACCACTGCGGAAAGAGAACATTCGACTCCCATTTTTCCTACGTCTAGTTTCATCTATGAGGATGCGGAACAAATGCGCGCGCTATTTGCTGGTGAACAAACTGGTAATATCTATTCTCGGTTTACTAATCCGAATTGTCAAGAGTTCGAAGCGAAGATGGCCAGCTTGGAGGGAACAGAAACAGCGATATCCACAGCAAGCGGAATGGCTGCCAACTTTGCTGCGCTGCTTGGGCATCTTAAATCTGGAGATCATTTGCTTGCTTCGCGCGCCCTTTTTGGATCCACTTTTAATATGATTTCCCAATACCTTCCCCAATGGGGTATCACTTATGATTGGCTGGATACAGCTTCTCCTCAAAACTGGGATCAACAAGTAAATATCAATACCAAATTAGTTTTTATAGAAACACCATCCAATCCTGGATTGGAAATTATTGATCTTAAAAAGGTTGGGGCATTTTGCAAAAAACATGATTTAATTTTTGCAGTGGATAACTGTTTTGCAACTCCCTATCTTCAACAACCAGCAAAGTTTGGAGCGGATTTAATTATCCATTCTGCCACCAAGTTTATCGATGGGCAAGGTCGTGTTTTGGGAGGAGTGATTTGTGGAAATGAAAAAGTGATCAAACCTATCTATCAATTCTGTAGAAATTCCGGCCCATCTTTATCTCCATTTAATGCATGGATTTTATCTAAATCATTGGAGACACTTGCGGTTCGGATGGATCGGCATTGTCAAAATGCATTAGAACTCTCTCTTTGGCTTAGTGAACAGCAGGGAATAAAAAAAGTAAACTATCCATTTCTTGAAACACATCCGCAACATGCAATTGCCAAACAACAAATGTCCCAAGGTGGAGGAATTGTAACTTTTGAATTGGAAGAAGGATTGGAAGCCGGTGTTATATTAATGAATTCAGTTCAACTACTTTCTTTGTCCGCAAATTTGGGTGACACCCGTACTATCATTTCTCATCCTGCGAGCACCACGCATGCTAAGTTGAGCGAAGCGGATAGAATAAATATTGGAATTACTCCTGGCTTGGTTCGCCTTAGTGTTGGTCTGGAGCATATTGAAGATATAAAAAACGATTTAGCGCAAGCGATTAAATTAATATAATATGGCTCCTCCACCCATTGATTATCAACTTCCTTTGGAAATCGAGCGATTAAAATATTTTCGATCCTCGTATCCATTTCCATTAGAATTAGGTGGATCACTTCCAGAATTGGGCATTAGTTATCATTCATATGGAAAGTTAAATGCATCCGGTGACAATGTCATTTGGATTTGTCATGCGCTGACGGCAAATTCTGCAGTGAAAGAATGGTGGCCAAATATGGTGGGCCCAGGATTAATTTTTGACACAGATAAATACTTTGTGGTTTGCGCAAATATTCTTGGCTCTTGTTATGGAAGCACTGGTGCTAGATCGCTCAACCCAAAAACAGGAAGAGCATATGGAATGGAATTCCCAAAAACAACTATCAGAGATCAAGTTAATGCTCATGCTGTTTTAGCAAAATATCTTGGGGTTAAGAAAATACAACTTTGTGCTGGAGGATCTTGTGGCGGTCATCAGGTTCAAGAATTTGCACTATGCTTTCCTGATCTAATTGAAAAAATGTTGATCTTAGTCAGTAGCGCTTATGAAACGCCTTGGAGTATTGCCATACATACCGGCCAACGGATGGCGCTGGAAAGTGATCCAGAATTTTTAAAAAATAGAGATGATGCAGGAAAAAATGGATTGAGGGCTGCCCGAGGAATAGCTCTTTGCAATTATAGAACCTATGAAGCTTTTAATGAAACCCAAGCCATCGAAGATTTCCGAACGAAAGACTTTCCTGCTAGTTCATACATCAAGTATCAAGGGGATAAATTAGTGAATAGATTTTTTGCACATAACTACTGGCACCTACTGAACACCTTAGACACACACAATATAGGCAGAGGAAGAGGCTCAATTATTGAGGCATTGAAAAGCATCAATCAGCAGACTTTGGTGATCGGAATTGACTCTGATCGTTTGATACCGACTTGTGAGCAACAATTTTTAGCCCAACATGTGCCAAATGGGAAATTCGTAATGATGCACTCCTCATTTGGTCATGATGGATTTTTAATTGAGACTAGAAAGATCACTTCATTGATTGAGCAATATGAAATGCTTAAATTAGCACATCAATAGAAAACCTACGATGATCGCGTACCTAGACTCACCCATTGGCAGACTTAAAATAACAGCTTCTGAAAAAGGAATCTTAACTGTTAATAAGATGAGTAAAACGCTTCCAAAAGAAAAAGAAGGAGAAGGACTCGCTCAAACTTGCAAACAACAACTGGTTGAATATTTCGACGGCGACCGA
>CALGJW010000393.1 GCA_937930025.1 uncultured Saprospiraceae bacterium
GAGCAGAAAAACTTGGTAGTTGGAGCAAGGTATCGACCATTATCCTTGATCACTTTTGCCATGGAATTTCAATTTACCAAACATTCAGCGTTGGATGACCAAGGTAAATCTGTTCTTATGCCAAATCCTAAGGTTTCTCACTTTATAAACATACTTCTATATGGTCTTACGGCCATTCTACTTTTCCGAGTACTTTTCCAATGGTTTCCAACAACGATCGATCAATCGAAATTTTGGAACATGGCATTTGTAGGAACATTGATTTACATTTTGCATCCTATCCATAGTGAGGTAGTTGCAAATGTAAAAGGCCGCGATGAAATTTTAGCGTTCATGGGTACTTTAGGGGTTTGCTATTTTAGTTGGAAATATTTGCAGCGCAGTAATCTCATAAATCTATTTGCTGCCATCATCACAATGTTTATTGCTTTGTTAGCCAAAGAAAATGCTTTAACCTTTTTAGCGGTAGTTCCTTTGGCTGCTTATTTCTTTGGTAAAAAAATTCCACTTTCAAGAATAGCCATATTAACATCAGCTCTTTTAGTTATTAGTTTAATTTATTTAGGCTGGCGTTTTCACGTGATAGGATATTTACTGAGTAGTGGCGTGGAGATAAAAGACATCATGAACAATCCATTTTACGGATTGAGTACAAGCGCTAAATTTGCTACTATTTTTTACACTTTAGGTTTGTATTTAAAGCTACTAGTATTTCCGCATCCATTGACACATGATTACTACCCTTTCCATATCCCTGTGATGTCCTTCGGCGATTGGCGAGTTATATTATCCTTAATAGCAAACTTTGCATTGGGATTATTAGCACTTTGGGGAATGTTCAAAAAAAGAATTTGGGCATTTGGAATTTTATTTTATTTCATCACTTTTTCTATAGTTAGTAATATTCCATTTACGGTTGGAACATTTATGAATGAGCGTTTCGTATATATTTCTTCCTTAGGTTTTTGCATCGCCATGGCTTGGTTTACCGTCCGATGGTTGCCTGCCAAATTAGAAGGAAAAGGAAATATTATAGGCATGGGCTTAGTCGGCCTATTCACGATTGGGTTTTTAGTTAAATCCATAACTAGAATACCTGTTTGGCGCAATGCATTGACTTTAAATACAGCTGCCATCAAAGTAAGTCCTAATTCTGCACGAGCCAATACTTTCTATGGCACGGCATTATTTAATGAATATAAAGACGAAAAAGATACCCAAAGAAAATATAAATTATTAGATGAGGTAACTCATCATATCGACAGAGCAATAAGCATCAATCCGAAATACTTCTCTGCTATGACTATGAAAGCTGGAGTAATTGCAGAAAATCACAAGCGAGATGGGGATACTCAAAAATGTTTGAATGCTTTCCATGAAGTTATCAAGCAAAAACCAAATATTAGTTTTGTTGACACCTATGTCGACTATTTGGCGGGTGGAAGAGCCAGTGAGCAAATGTTAATTGATTTTGCAATTCGTACAGGTAACTTGTTTATACCATCCAGGGATTTTAACAATGCAGCACGCTTTTACCAAATCGGTCTCAAGGCATATCCAAACAACCCAGCGATAAGAAGAGCGATGGGATTAATGTATCAAACAGCCGGAGATCGCAGAGCAGCTGAATATTTAAACTAGCTAACACGGCAAAATATTATTAAAAGAAATTATTTGGTTTATCTTAAGGATTAAAATTCAACCAAATGATCCAAGGCAATAGAAAAAAAATTGGTCTATTTATTTTGATGGCCCACCTTGTTTTTCCCTTATTCTTTTTAGGATGCAAAAATGAAAAATTGTATGTCATCTCTCCCACACCAACGTGCTGGCAACCAGTTACTATTTCAATCAATG
Source organism: uncultured Saprospiraceae bacterium (assembly GCA_937930025.1). Taxonomy (GTDB): domain Bacteria; phylum Bacteroidota; class Bacteroidia; order Chitinophagales; family Saprospiraceae; genus JABDJM01. The sequence continues at coordinate 1,858 of CALGJW010000393.1, forward strand.
GCCCGCTGGCTTCAGAATTAGATTCCATTAACCCATTTTTGGATTATAGATTTGATGTGGTTTTTTCACAAGGAAATAAATCTTACAATGTACCTGGATATTATGCAGCAGATGGATATGCAGCTGAGACCAGCGCCACTTCTGGAGATATATGGAGAGCACATTTTCTTCCGCCAACAGCGGGCAATTGGAAATTCAAAACCAACTTTAAAAAGGGAAAGTCCATTGCTGTTCAAAACTCATCTGAATCCTCCAGTACGATTGGAGATGGAATAACTGGAAATTTTGAAGTTCTTCCTACTGATAAATCGGCACCAGGATTTTCTTCAAAAGGAAAATTAATATTTAATGGAACACGATACCTAAAATTTTCAGAAACCGATGAACCGTTTATAAAAGGTGGCGCAGGCTCTCCGGAAAATTTTCTAGCCTATCATGAGTTCGATGCAACTAAACGCTATCTTCCAAATGAAAATCGCGAAGGCGAAGCCTACACCACAGAAAGTCTTCACCATTACAAACCACATGTAAAAGACTGGAATGCCAATGACCCAACCTGGCAAGATGGAAAAGGAAAAGGAATTATTGGTGCACTTAATTACTTGTCTAAAATAGGCATGAATTCTCTTTATTTTCTTGCTATGAATATTGAAGGGGATGGAAAAGATATCTGGCCCTATATAAATGAAAACGAGCGATTTCGATTTGACTGTAGCAAACTAGATCAATGGAATATTGTCTTTGACCATATGGACAGCAAGGGAATTTTGATGCATTTATTTTTACAAGAAACAGAGAATGAAACACTGCTGGACAACGGAGATACTAAGCTTGAACGGAAAATTTACTTGAGAGAATTAATTGCTCGTTTTGCACACCACTTGGGGATAATCTGGAATATTGGAGAAGAAAATGGGCCGGCTCATTGGAGCCCAATTGGACAAACCGATGCGCAGAAAAAAGCTATGATGGATTATATTAAGGAAATAGATCCGTACAATAATCTAGTTGTAGTTCATAGTCATTCTGATATGGAAAATAGACATAGCATCTTTGACTCTTTGATTGCTTATCCTTCCTGTGATGGACTGTCTATGCAGATCGATAATCGTAGAGATGTTCATAAAGAAACTATTCATTGGCAACAAAAATCTTTGGAGTCCAAAAAACCTTGGTTAGTATCCATGGATGAAATTGGACATTTTTCCAGAGGTGTTGACCCTGATGATAGACCAGACAACAATCAAGATTCCGTTCGCATAGAAGTACTCTGGGGACATTTGATGGCGGGGGGCGCAGGTGTGGAATGGTACTTCGGATACAAGAGTCATGACAATGATTTGAATTGCGAAGACTGGCGGAGTCGTGACCAAATGTGGCGCTACACGAATTTTGCACTTCGTTTTTTCCAAGAGCAATTACCATTTACTGAGATGGTTCCAAAAGACGAATTGGTTCTTTCGAATAATGCTTGGTGTTTGGCGAAAAAGGATGACACTTTTGCTTTTTATATTCCTACAGGGGGAACAGCAGAGGTTAATTTAACAACTGTTTCTGGAAAATATTCCGGTCGGTGGTATAATCCTAGGACCGGGGAATTGAGTGGAGAGAATTTTGAAATCGAGGGTGGACGAATTGTTTTGTTGAAAAACCCTTTGGGGGATGATGCTTTGGATTGGGTTGTTGTTTTGAGGAAGGGGTAACGATTTACGAATGTTGAATGTTGAATGACGAATGTTGAATGTCGAATGGCGAATGTTGAATGACGAATGACGAATGTTGAATGTCGAATGTCGAATGTCGAATGTCGAATGACGAATGACGAATGACGAATGACGAATGTATTTTGATCGAAAAACGGTGAATCGAAAAACGGTGAGTTGAAAAACGGTGAATCGAAAAACGGTGAATCGAAAAACGGTGAATCGAAAAAACGGTGAATCGAAAAACGGTGAATCAAAAACGGTGAATCGAAAAACTTAAACGACTTACGAATTCAGAATTAATCACGTTATAAGATATTTCGACTTCATAGTAGTCTTTTGAGCATCATTTACTTTTCAAAATCCATTTTAATTTCAATATCGGCATTTCTGAAATAAATTCCAGCAACTTAGTATATTCACTCAAACAAATGAAAACAATATGAAAAAGAAAGTACTATTTGGGTTAAGCTTATTATTTGGTCTAATGATGGTCAATTCTGGTTTTAATAAATTTTTCCATTACATGCCCTACCCTCCTATGCCTGAGGCAGCCACTAACTTTATGGGTATTTTAGCTGATTCTTACATTTGGCCTATAGTTGCGATTTGCGAAATTGTTGGTGGAATATTATTAATCATTCCTAAGACTCGTGCATTAGGTGCTATCATTTTAGTACCCATCATGATTGCTATTTTATTTTTCCATGTTAGTTTAGATCCTCATTCTACTTGGATGATTGCGATTATGTGGGGGATCTTGGGATGGATTATTTTTGAAAATCGGGAGAAATATATTGGGTTGATTGAGGACTAGTTTTTTTATATTTTACTGCGATGGTTTTACAATTTCTACGAAACCTTTAGTTACTAGCTTAATTCTGGAGATTATTTTTTGACTGGATTTCTAATTCTTTTTACCTTTTGTCTTACTTTTTTTCAATTGCAAAAAAAGTAACCCGCCACTCCTATCTAAATCTTTAAGGTTGGTCGGCAGGCAAAAAAATGCTAGGAATCGAATAAAGGTTGCGCTGGAATGGAGTTTAGAATTTTACTTTTATGCTATGGCTGCTTTGTTTTTTATTTCAGGAATTTCATTCTTGTTTCTCCTTATCATTGACAAATTAAAATTATTTGAAAAATTACTTTCGTCAAAATAAGGACCTCTTTTAAAAATCAAAAACGCAGGCAGCACCAGAGGCATCGGCACTACCTGCGTATTTTATTTAGCAGCAGATGTTATCGCAACATCCACCACCTAGGCCTGACGATGTCAGGAGTCCTAAAATTAATGTAATCATTAGAATCATTTTTGTAAGACGCTAAAAATTGAAATTCTTCGTCAAGTGCTTCAATTTTAAAAGTCTCTTGTGAAAAAATATATTTCATCGTAATATTACGATAGCTATAGCCAAAAAAATAGCGCAACTCAACAGCACTTTTTAAGTCGAGTAAAAAGGCTTGAAAATCCGGCAATTAGAGAATTGCATTGCTTCGCATCGATGCAATAACAACGAAAGATACCATCGATATTCCCTTTAATAATTCCAGCTTCTTTTAGTGCTTTTAAATGTTGAGAGATGGTTGCTTGAGACAGGGGTAATTCATCTACCAGGTCTCCGCAAACGCAGGTACCTTTTTTCATCAAATATTCTAGAATAGCGATACGAGCCGGATGGCCGAGGGCCTTGGCAATTGTTGCTAATCTATTTTGATCGGCAGAGAATAATTCTGTCTTGGAAGTTCCCATATCGTAATATTACGATGAATTGGGATAGTATGCAAGTTTTGGGGCCTAAATTGTGAATTTTGGTGTAGGAGTTGGGACTCGATTGATTCCAACTGATTGGTCGTCAGGTGCACCAAAAGTCCGCGCTTCAAGTTTACCGACCTGTAGTCGGAATGTCCTAAATGCCTGAAGATTTGTGAATTTATTATTATGTCAGGCAATAGTATTCTACTTATTTATAGGGCGATTTTAGCGATAAAAAAACGCTTCTTTTAATTTTCTGAAAATTAGATTTATTATCGAAATGGCGA
>CALGJW010000394.1 GCA_937930025.1 uncultured Saprospiraceae bacterium
ATACTACCATCATTGAAATTTCCCATCATGGTTGCAAATAATTCATTGTCCCTTGGATTTAAATTATACAAGATGGTTCTTGCCAATTTTCCTTCTTTATCTAAACCGTTAAGAAATGCTGACAGTCCTTCTGCTTGATTGTAATCACCAATGCTGTCTGCCCCAACATCCGCCCCAACTAAATGGAGTAATCGGGAATTATTATTTCGAATAGCTCCCAGGTGCAACTGCATCGTCCAATTATGCTTGAAATACATCTTTGCTAACTCCTTCAACATAGTCATTTGAAAATAGGCGGATTCATTCGGGTTTATTTTTTTACCCCCTTTCCTTTTTTCTAAAATAGCGTTTAAATCTTTTCCTTGTAACTCAATGGCAAAAAGTTGAGATAAGCCATGATCAGCCAATTGACAACCCATTGAATCAAAGTATCCAATTCGTTTTTCCAGTGCCGACATTAATTCATCAAATGATGAAATATCGCTACCTATAATTCCTTCAAGTTTTTCCAAATAAACTAAAAACGCTGGATTCTCAATAACAAGAAATTTATCAGGGCGGAAAGTGGGAAGCATTTTTAACTCACTTTCAGCATTCAATTCTCTTTTATGAAATTCTAAAGTATCGGTGGGATGATCTGTTGTACAGACAACCTTCACCTTCATTTTTTTCAATATATTTTTTACCGAATATTCTGGCAACAATAATGCTTCATTTGTTTGCTCAAAAATATGCGCTCCAGTTTTTTCGCTAAGTAATTCACCAATTCCAAAATATCGTTTCAATTCTAAATGTGTCCAATGAAACAATGGGTTGCGCATAGTATAGGGAACTGTTTCTGCCCATTTTAAAAACTTTTCCTTTTCACTTGCATTACCAGTTATATACTTTTCGTCGACGCCATTGGCTCGCATCGCCCTCCATTTATAATGATCTCCCTTTAGCCAAACATCTGTTATGGATAAAAATGTTTTATCATTTGCAATTTCATCCGGTGGCAAATGATTGTGATAATCTATGATAGGTAAATCCCTTGCATGATTATGATACAATTGCTCCGCAACAGAATTTTGGAGTAGAAAATTTTCACCTAAAAATGGTTTCATTTCAATTAACTTTGTAGATTAACAGCACTTAGCTTCATAAAAATAACCAAAATATAGTCCCAAAAGTTCAACAACATATTGAACCTTCTATTCTATAACATTTTGAACTTACAGATGCGGCTTTCCTATTGAATATTAATTTTATTTAGAGATATGGATACCAATTGATAGGCAAAGCTGATGAATACAAAATGTCCAAATAATAATTACCAACTGCAGTCCCAAAATTTAGTCAGACCAAAAAAACTTTTTCTACATTTGAGCACAACTAAACATCCATTTATGAAAAATACACTCTTTTTATTCTGTTTATTACTAATTTCCGCATGTTCAACTAATACTACGGAATCTAGTTCGGACAACAATGCGGCCGCTACAACTTCAACCACTGGCAAAAAGGCTGCGGTCCAAAATATTAACGTCGAACAATTTGACGAAATGGATGGCCAATTTGGCGTTTTCGTCTTAGATGTCAGGACACCGAATGAGATAAACGAAGGGAAAATTCGAGGAGCGATAGATTTAGATATTAGCGATCCAGCTTTTAGCAGTCACTTGTCTAAAATGGATAAAAACAAATCTTATGTCGTGTATTGTAAAAGTGGAGGACGAAGTGCAACAGCCACTAATATGATGGTAGAAATGGGGTTTCAAAAGGTCTACAACTTAGAAGGTGGATATAAAGCATGGAAAAATAGCCACCCAAACGTTAACTAACCTCTTATAAATTCGAACAACTTTGCTTCAAAGCTGTTTCATTGTAAATTAAACTATGTTTGGACTATTCAAGAAGAATCCGATTAAGAAACTAGAAACTCAATACGCTGAAATTATGGAGAAAGCCATGAATATACAGCGTTCTGGCGATCTCAAACATTATGCTAAGCTGATCGAAGAATCCGAAGGCATATTGGATCAAATCAAAGCGCTTAAAGAACAATAAATAGAATGCCACAAAAAAAGGATTCAGATAATTATCTGAATCCTTTTTTTTATCCTCTCAGAAATAAAACAACCTATCGTTTTACAATCTTTGTAACAATCGTTTTTTCTCCATTGTTATATTCCAAGTTGTAAACTCCAGCGCTGATATCAGAAATATCAAATTGCTCGCTCCAACTATTATCTGCCTTATGTTTCCAAACTCTAAGTAATTTTCCTTCTAAGTTATACAATGATAACGTCATTGGTTTTGCTGATGTTGAACTTGCCTCAACACTAAAAACATCTTCAAACGGATTAGGAAATACAATGATATTATCCGTTTCTAATGGTATAGAAGTATTACTAATTGTTACAGTCAATTCATTCGAATACATTTTTCCGCCTTGGGAAGTTGTCACCTCAAGTTGATAAAGTCCCTCCACAGGACTGTCTAGCGTTGTTCCCGTGGCCCCAGTAATTGGAGCACCCTCTAACCACCATTGATAGGCGGTATAAGGAGCATAATCTCCTTCCATTGAATTGATCGTAGTACCTGCAAGTACTATTGAAGGAGGCGTAGCCAATTGATCAGTAGTCAATTGATATACCGTTCCATTGTTTAAGCCCGTAACGTAGATTTCTCCATTAATATCTTCACCAAACGAAGTCCAAGCCCCTCCAGATATTTGTTCTATTTCTTCATTTGTCCAACCTCCACTTCCATCAGGTCCTAGTGCCCAAAACTCACCTGAACAATAATCAGCATAAATATACATGCCAAATAAATCTGTGTAAGTCACCCCTCTATAAACAAATCCTCCTGTTATAGAACAAGCTGGTCCATGCGAATAAGCAAATATGGGATCTGTGTATTCATTTACATTTCCGCATCCGCCTGTGATGTACGCGTTAAAGGCTTCATAACATCTCCAGCCATAATTCAATCCTCCAGTTCCTCCTGCTAGCTCCAAGTCAATTTCTGCATAGGCGTCTTGCCCCACATCTCCTATCCAAAGATCTCCTGTTACTTTGTCAAAGCTATATCTCCATGGGTTTCTCAATCCAATAGACCAAATTTCATCTAAAACATTTGGGTCATTTACAAAAGGATTATCAGCCGGTATTGCATATGGGTCTCCATTGTCAATATCAATTCGCAACATTTTCCCCAGTAATTCTTGAGGATTTTGGGAACGATTTCCTGGGTCATTAAAAGATCCACCATCTCCCAAACCGATGTATAGATAACCGTCCGGTCCGAATTTCAAATCTCCTCCATTATGATTTCCAAAAGGCTGACCAACAGTTAGAATTTCCTTTTCGCTATCTGGATCAGCGATATTGGGGTCATCAGTGGTTACTGAAAATCTTGATATCCGGCCATCACCGCCATTTCTTGTGTAATGAACATAAAAGTAGCCGTTTGTTTTATAATCAGGGTGAAAAGCCAAGCCAAGTAAACCCTGCTCTGAAAATCCTCCAGTCTGAGCAACTCTAGCATCTATATCCAAAAAGGGTGTTGACATTGTAGTCCCATCACCGGCGATAATTTTCACACGACCAGATCGTTCATTAACGAAAAGTCGCTCATCCCCAGCGTTTGTAATTCCTATAGGTGAACTAAAGCCAGCTGCGAGTGGGACAAGTTCTAAGTTAATTTGAGCCGAGGCTAGATACGCCACGGATAACAAGATAGTAGTTAATAGAGTTCGCATATTCAGATGTTTTATACTCCAAATATACGATAGTAAAATAGTTCTAAAGGTTGCAATCGCCTTATAAGTAATTAATCCGCCAGTTTCAACAAACGTTGAAGCTTTGGATTGCCATTGACCGTTGTCTTTAAAAAGTAAATCCCTGGAGGAATTTGATCAAAATTGGACTGAATGCTAATTTCTCCAATCAAATGATTTCCCGATGAACGTACTTTTCCTTGTAAATCAATTAATTCCCAATTAAAATCTTTTTCTATCCCTTCTGCATTTTTTACAAATAATTGATCTGTAAATGGATTGGGGTAAAAAATTGGGCTAGAAGGGTTAGGAAGAGAAAAATTTTCCTCTATTTCCAGTTGAATAGTTCGTTCCCCATGTTCAAAATCAAAGGACAAGCTGCCAGTTTGTTCAAGATTCAACACCTCCGAAAGAGTGGTTTCCTCTTCTCCAACAATATTAAATTCCAGTGAGAAAAGCAATTCGTCCTGTTCAAGAATTCTTCCAGATTTTTCTCCTAATTCGTCATACCAAATAAAGCTAATCGCATCTTCAGAAGCATTATACTTCAAGTTCGATAAACTATTGTTCATCGACTTAAGTTGTAAATGCTGCTGATCAAAATTTATTTTTCCTTGCAGACCATTGAGTATGGTTTGCTCTCCAACTCTAATTTCCAAATGAGCTATATCTCCGTGAACCACTGGAACAGTATATAATGAAATTGGAGCGTTCGGAGCAACATTAATTGTACTAGCTGAATTATTTACATCTCCCAATTTCATTCCGATAAAATCTTGACCAAAAACATCTGAAGTCAAGCCATTGAAAAGTATCTCTTCTGGGAAATTAGAATCAAGGGGATTCAAAGGGTCAGGAAAAGAATACTCTTCTGGAATAAATCGCCAAGATTTATTAATTGAAAAATTATCGTCGAGCAGTAAAATTACTCTTTGAATACTTATTAAATCTGAAACCGTAATATCTCCTGAATCATTTACATCAGCAGCAATAATTTTATACGGTGAATCTAAAGTATCCAATAGGATTACATGTCTTTGAATTAAAACAATATCGGTGACCGTCAGGCCATCTGCGGCATTATCATTCTTTATTGGCTCCAAAGAACAGTTACTTCCTATTGGAATATTTTCTATAAGATAGTTTCCATTAATGTCAGAGACATCAGTCGTTACGCAAGTTAATTCGGCATTATTTATCGGAGATAAATCTTCCCGAAAAATTGAACCAGCAACTAGAAAAAGGGAAGGCGCGGGAGTAACTGATATCATTTGGCAGCTTGTACTAGGCCCACAAGAATTGGTCACTGTTTGACAAACTTCATACTGACCAGATTGCCCATAAACATGAATTGGGTTTGAATCAGCGCTACTATTTCCATCACCGAAAGTATATAAATAGCTATCTGCAAAAACAGATTGATCAGTAATTGTGAGGGTATCGAAATTTGTACTCACAGCAAAGGAAGAAACCGGAAGTAACCCAACGTTAGAAACAACGGCAGAATTAACAGCGGTGCATCCTTCAGCATCTATTACATCAATTTGATAAGATCCTGCAGAAAGCCCAGCAAAAATTCCTGAATCTTGTGACATCCCTCCATTCAAGGAGTAAACGTAAGGAGCAACTCCATTAGATCCTAAAAACTCCAAAGCTCCATTTGCTAAATTACAAGTGGCATCGGTATTACCAACTAAGTTGGCAGAAATTGATTGACTGCCATTTATATTTACTAATTCTTCAACAGTGCATCCGAAAACATCTGTGGCAACCACGATGTAAAAATTGGCTGCCAAATCGGTAAAATTTGTGTTGTTAGTTTGTCCATTTCCAATATCATATAAATATGGCGCCGTTCCGTTGTTGGCTTCCAATTCAAATTCCCCATTGTCCAATCCACAAGTGGTATGGACGAGGTTATTGATATTTAGTTGGAGAAAACAAGGTGCAGCTAACGTAGTACAATTTGCAAAAGAAGAAGAATTTCCATTTGTATCAGTAAAAACAAGGGTAACTATATCTCCAAAGATTGGAACTGCTCCACCATTATACGGAGGCATAAAAAGCCATTCTCCATTGCTGATTGTTTGGCTCGCTAATAAAGTTTTGCCCTGACAAGGTGCGTTGGAGCAATTACTATTGTCAACCAAGTATAAGTCAACAGTTCCAGACTGAATAGCAGTAGTCCCAAAAATACTATCTGTCCTTGCTTCAGTTACACTTGGCACTAAGACATCATTATTGGCACCAGCAGAAAGTAATATTCCTTCAGTAGTATTACAAGCTAAACTTAGCTGTCTCAACTCATTTCCTACACTTGGTCCCGTTACTACAATTCCTGATTCATTATTTTCTATCCTATTTCCGGTTCCAGCCATACTACTTCCTATAGAATTGTTGCTCGAATTTCCGGTCACTAAAATTCCACAAAATTCGTTACCACTATCTATTGTTCCAGCTGCGTTGGTTCCAATTGAATTATTAAAGATTGTATTGCCCGAGGAAGCGTTTGATAAATGTATACCTGAACCATCGAAAGGTCCACCGGTTATTCCAGGCCAAAAATCCTGAGCATCACCATTTCCATAAATTGTATTACCCTTTCCAGCAGCTCCAATTTTATTTCCATTGGCTCCGGATAAAGAAATTCCATCGTCTGCAAAATTTCTGATTGTTAATCCATAAATTTCACATAGATCCGTTTCAATAGTTAATCCATCTGCGGGTAAGCTCCAATTTGTAGCTCCTCCATCCAGAATGACTTCAGAACCATCCGCATCTATGATAGTTCCGGCATCCATTAATGTAGGCAACGGCAGTCCACTTACTTGGCCTACAGAAATAATATATGGTGAAGCAGATGGGATGTTAAATTCGATAAGATTTCCTCCAAAGGTGAGGTTTGCACAATCAATAGCATCTCTTAAACTTCCGGCCCCTGAATCATTTGTGTTAGTCACCTCAATTACGCCTTGGCTATCCGTACAGGTCGAAACTCCCCTTACAACTGCACAATCGGAAAACGGAGATTGATTAGATCCAACCCGCAATGTTGCGGCAATTCGTTCTCCTCCTTGTAATGTAATTCCATTTGCAAAAGGGGGATTCAGCGACCAGCCTAATGCATTGGAAGAGGTCGTTCCTAAATAGATCGCCCCTTGACAACCTGCATCAGAACAATTTGTCGGTTCATTAATAAAAACTTCAACCACTGATCCCGGTGGAACATTTTGTCCACTAATCCCATTGACAGTTGCCAAGGAAATTATTGGCGCTGCTTGATTAAAATTTCCATTGTTTAATAATTCGATTCCAATCCCATTACAACGAAAATCATTTTGGCTTATACTAAAACCACCAACACCATCTACAATTACACCAACCGCATTTTGATAAATAATATTGGCGCTTGCAGGGGTTCCTAATCCCACTGAAGAGTTTACTCCTCCATTTTTTCCATGCACACCTGCAGTTCCGTTTCCAAGGTTAGTAGCCAAAGAATGATCGGTTCCAATCCAATTACTAGCTATTTGACAATTAGCTGTTCCATTTGTAAGATAAATTCCCGCCTCTCCATTGGAGAAAAAAGCGTTGCCTTTTGCAGGAGCGCCAATAATAACTGGATTTGAAGATTCTACAATTATTCCATTTTCTGCAAAGTCCGAAATTCTCACTCCATAGATTTGAGTATTATTAGCTTGGACTGTCAATCCGTTCGGTGCATTAATATTGTTTGTCGATATTCCGGAAATTTCAATGATTGGTTCATTACTACCATCTTGTCCCCAACCAGGTTGAGTGGTCCCATCAATAGTGGTCCCTGGATCTGTAATAGCAGGTAACCCAGTTTGAGAAAGTGATCCGACAAATATTTTACCTGGATTTAAACTAAGGATATTAAATTTAATAGTATTTGGTCCAGGGGTATTATTAGCACAATTAATAGCTTCCCTTAAGGTTCCAGTTCCAGTATCAAAATTAGAGGTCACCCAAATATCTCCGTTAGAAACATCGAAACAATTGGCGGTGGCTACAGTCAATAAACGTTGTGCATTCGGAATACTATCTATTAAACCGAAAAGATTGATAGTATAAAAACCTGGCAATAAGGTTCCGATATTGATTGTGGTGTCATACGGAATATTTGCCATTGTCAAACACTGTGTTCCGGAATTTTGGTTTAAAAACCAGTCCATCGTAATGTTCACATTATTCAAATCAACCAAATAAGTGGCTGAATTCAATTCAGCACAAGAGTCCAATCTAAAACCACTTATGTTGATAAAAATTGAATCATTCGGCGTGGGATTAGCTGGTGTTATTTGTACACCAGTAGCTATAAATAAATTAGTAGATTGACCTATAGCTGAACACGAAAGGATAAATAGTAAGAGAACTGGGAAAAATATTTTTTTCATGGAACAATATTCTACTGGCACTCTTGTAAAAGAATGACCTTTTTGGTTATAGAATGTACTGTTACATTTGCTGTTCTTAGGGCAGAAGCCTGATTAGATCATGTTGCACCATGATCTAATACTTTAAAGTTAACGTTTTTTTGAGAAAAAACATATTGATTTCAAAATTTGAAATTGTTAGAAAAGCCTAAAAATGATAGAAATAGAAACGGAAAGAGACCTAATTTCACTCATGAAGTCCAGAAAAGTCATTGAAAACGTGGCATTTCAGGGAATAAACTTTCTTTCTCATGAAAAAACCTTGAAAGGGACAACATTTAAAGACTGCCTTTTCGTAGGTTGTATCATTCCGCCAAATATGGTCAATGACCTTTTAGAACTCAATTTTATTTTTCCTTCTTTCAAATTACCTTATCCAACTCATCCCGTAAACCTCTATTCCGTTGAAAGGCTATATTTTGGATTTGACCCTTCAGAACCAGAGAGTTATGAAGATACTCTTGACGCTAGAGTTTATCAGCATTTTCTCAAAACAGGAAAAGATCAATTAACCATTCGTGAATCTTTGGGTCGAAGATTACATGATCACGGAATCACCAATGCGCTAAATAATTTTCTGTTAGAATATGACCCGCTCAAAGTTGTTGCTATAATGGGAGGCCATGGCATAAAACGCCATGATCCAATGTTTGCTACAGTAGCAAGGCTTTCCGCACTACTATGTAAACAAGGATATCTGATGATTTCAGGTGGAGGACCTGGGGCAATGGAAGCTACGCACTTCGGGGTTTGGATGGCCGAAAGATCTGAACAGGAATGGAAAGAAGCGCTTGAAATAATGGAATTGGCGCCTAGTTATGATGATACTGAATGGCTTTCTATTGCTTTTAAAGTGATGGAAAAATTTCCTTGTAACCATTCCATTTCAAGTTTAGGAATCCCAACATGGCTATATGGACATGAACCTCCTACTCCTTTTGCAAGCCATATCGCAAAATACTTTGCAAACAGTGTGCGGGAAGATGGACTTTTAGCCATTGCCAAAGGGGGGATTATTTTTAGTCCCGGATCTGCTGGAACTATCCAAGAAATTTTTCAAGACGCCACACAAAACCATTATCTCACAGAAGGCGTTTCTAGTCCAATGATCTTTTTGGATAAAACCTATTGGGAAGAAAAGTATCCTATTTACCCGTTGCTCAAAAAATTAGTTTTGGAAGGGAAATATAAAAATCTTGATTTGGGTATAACAGACGACATTGTTGCTGCGTCTGAACTAATCACTAAGGCTCAAATGAATCAAAACGCCTAAAACCCATATTTTTAGGTAGTTTATACCAAATTTAGGGTAATAATTACTAGTTTTTTACCAGTTGTAGCCCTAGCCTATTATCTAAAAAGAGCCTATCTTTGAGTCTTCTGATTGCAACGAATTTGAACATATAAAGTAAATTATATTATATATAATTTATATTAATGCATCCCT
>CALGJW010000395.1 GCA_937930025.1 uncultured Saprospiraceae bacterium
TGATGATATCACAAAGGAAACCAATAAACGCTTAGCAAAAGTCACCAATATTGCTAAGCTCTCAAATTTGGTAATGCTTATGCACGGCTGGTATATAAAGAATGGTCATGTTAAAACAGATAGGGAAGCTGCTCTGATTAAATCTTATTTGAAGGATCATGATCCAGGCCCAATTTCTAAAGATTTTGGATTAACTGAAAAGGCTTATTACTATCAGATTTTCGTTTGGTACAATTATAATTTATTGGATTTTGAAGAATGTTATTCTTTTGCTAAAAAGTGGGTGGACATCTTTAAAGATTCGAAAAAATTCCCCAGCAGAGATGTGAACCTTCTTTTTAGAGGGTATCATTATTTATTGACTGCAGCTTTTAATCTCAATAAAATAAAAGCATATGAATTGCATTTAGCGGAAATTGAGAAATTGCGCAAAGAGGAGTACAGTCACTTCAATAAAAACACCCAGATTATTAGCTTCCTATATGTGCACAATGGTAGGTTGAATAAGTATATTTTGAAAAAAGATTTTGAAGGTGGACTAGCCGTAATCCCTAAAACTTTGCGACGAATTAGTCGATATCGGGCTAATTTAGATAATCACCGAATTCTAGTATTATATTATAAAATTGCCTGGATATATTTAATGGCAAACCAGGCTGATCAGGCAATAAAATACTTGCATAGGATTATTAACACTAAGATGGAAAATTTGCGCCAAGATATTCAGGGATATTCAAGACTAGCATTTTTAATGGCGCACTACGATGCTAAGAATTTTGAATTGTTCGATTACCTGATAAGAGATGTTATGAGTTTTTTGAAAACGGTAGAGGAAGAGTCTGAAATGCAAAGACTGACTTTAACTTTTTTCAGAAAGGTAAATAATATTCCTATTGCGGAAAGAAAAGATCTGATGAGGAAGTTTTTAGTAAATCTCAAAATGACTAAGAAAAAGAAACATGAAGTTCGCGGATTTCTCTATCTAGATATAATTTCTTGGCTTGAAAAAAATCTAAATAACCCCTAGCGATTTTCCAACTTTTGTAAAAGCCTCAACAGCTTTTTCCAAATGTTCGCGTTCATGCCCAGCACTTATCTGTACTCGAATTCTCGCTTTGTCTTTTGGCACAACTGGATAGAAAAACCCAATCACATAAATTCCTTCTTCTAATAAGGCATTGGCAAAATCTTGTGAAAGCTTAGCATCGTATAGCATGATTGGTACTATAGGATGCACCCCAGGAATAATATCAAATCCAGCTTTTTCAATTTCTGCTCTAAAGAAAGAAGTGTTGTCTGCTAACTTTTCCAGAAGCGAAGTGGATTCCATTAAAATGTCCAAGACACGAATAGAAGCACCGACGATTGCAGGAGCCAAAGTATTGGAAAAAAGATAAGGTCTTGATCTTTGTCTTAGTATCTCAACGATTTCTTTTTTAGCGGCTGTAAAACCACCACTTGCTCCACCTAGAGCTTTACCAAAGGTTCCTGTGATAATATCCACACGTCCCATTGCATTGCAATATTCATGTGTTCCTCTTCCCGTCTTACCAGTAAATCCAGTAGCGTGACATTCGTCTACCATGACCATGGCATCATATTTATCCGCGAGGTCACAAATCTTGTCAATCTGTGCGATTGTACCATCCATAGAAAATACTCCATCAGTGGCGATCAACTTTCGTCGAGCTCCAGCGGCATCCGCTTCAATTAATTTGCCTTCCAAATCACTCATGTCATTTGTAGCATAGCGGAATCTTTTGGCCTTACACAATCGCACACCATCGATTATTGAAGCATGATTCAATGAATCGGAAATAATTGCATCTTCTGCTGTAAGTAATGGTTCGAATAAACCACCATTAGCATCAAAAGCAGCAGCATAAAGAATTGCATCTTCCATCCCAAGAAAGTCAGCAATCTTTTTTTCCAACTCTTTATGAATATCTTGAGTACCACATATAAATCGAACAGAAGACATTCCAAATCCATGCGTATCGATAGCAGCTTTAGCAGCATTAATAACCTCTGGGTGAGAACTCAATCCTAAATAATTGTTTGCGCAAAAATTTAAAACTTCTTTTCCACTATCCGTTTTTATTGCGGCGCTTTGAGGCGTAATTATTATTCGCTCTTCTTTAAATAGGCCTGCAGACTTGATATCATTCAGTTCTTCCTGAATCTTTTTTTGAACGGTTGTAAACATAAGGAGGGTTAGATTTAAATCTTGGGTAAAGCAGTACTTAGATTACTGAAGTATTTTTTTTTAAGTTCATCGATCATCTCGATGCACATGCTGTTAAGATCGTAATTTGGTTTCCAATTCCAATCTTGGAAAGCCATTGAATCGTCAATACTTGAAGGCCAGCTATCAGCAATGGCTTGTCGTTCGTCCGGTTCATAAGAAATCGAAAAGGTTGGTAAAATGTTTTGAATGGCAGCGGCAATTTCTGATGGAGTAAAATCAAGTCCTCCAAGATTATAAGCTACTCCTCGCGTTAATTCTTCAACGGGGGTATCCATCAATTCTATTGTTGCTCGCAATGCATCATCCATGTATAGCATTGGAAGCCTGGTATTTTTTTTCAAAAAACAAGAAAAGTGTTCTCCTTTGACTGCTTTATGAAATATATCAACTGCGTAATCTGTAGTTCCTCCTCCTGCTGGAGTTTGATGAGAAATCAAGCCGGGGTAGCGCAATGATCGAATATCCAATCCATGTTTTTCAGCATAGTAGTTTGCCCAATTTTCACCAGCCACTTTACTTAATCCGTAAACAGTTGTGGGGTTAAGGACTGAATCTTGAGGAGTATTTATTTTTTCATTAAGCGGACCGAAAACAGCGATGGAACTTGGAAAGAAAATTCGTTCTAAATTATATTTTCTCCCTACTTCCAAAATGTTCATCCAACTTCTCATATTAATGTCCCAAGTCCTAACTGGATTCTTTTCTCCTGAGGCAGAAAGAATGGCAACGAGGTGATAAATACGAGTAACCTTGTTTTTTTGGACTATTTCCTCCAATCTATTTTGATCTAAGGCATCTAGAATCTCAAAAGGCCCTTTTTTAGCAAGAGGGCTGTATTTGATGTCTGAGGCGATTACTTGTTCTTTTCCCCATTTTTCTCTAAGCTTTTCAGCAAGTACGGAACCTATTTGTCCAGCGGCTCCTGTAATCAATACAACAGGTTTTTGCATTACTTGTAGGACATTTTATAATTAGTTAGGACAAGCAAGTTAGTAACAAATTACCTTAACTAAAGAGCATTTGGAAGAAAAAAAATTACCTATATGCAATAGCCTAGAATACAGGATATTCTGGGAGTTTGTCAACAAAATTAAAGCTGCTATTATTCCAGTTGATCTCAGCTAAATACATATTTGGTCCATTCGTAATAAGTAAAAAGGGAACCTTTAATTCTCGATTATAACCTGATATTTGCTCGAAAGTTAGATTATTCAATTTTACAGAGGGTGCTTTGCATTCCACCAACAAGAACGGCTTAAATTTATTGTCAAATAGCAGTAAATCATAACGATAGTTTCTTCCTCCAATAAACAATCCTTTTTCTGCGTTGAACTTCGCCCTTGGATATTTCCCTTCTTCCACCAGATACTCAAGGCACAATTGGCGAACCATTTCCTCTGGGGTGAATACAATGTACTTTTTTCGAAGAGGATCCCAAATCAAGGTTTCCGAATTAGCCGTTTTGAGCTTAAGCCTTTCTTGAAAATCCAAAAGATTTATTTGCATGCTAGGCTAATTTTTTAATTGATTGATAAGATTTACTTTGCTTTCTAAAAGTTCGGACTTGGTCTGAAGAATTAATTTTGAAAGCAGAGAAATGTCTCCTTGTATCGCGATCCAGTTGGTTAGCTGGGATAAGCATTCAGCTTCTATGTTCTGAAGTTTTTGTAATATGTCAGGTTTATTCAAGACTCTAAAAGAAGATTGCATTTTATGAGAGAAAAATTTTGTCTTCTCTCTATCTTCTGAATTTATTGCACTTTGTAAACCGTTGAAATCTTCCGAGATGGTTTTTGAAAGCAGCATATCAATAATTTCCAACCAATCTGTTTTATTCTGGCCAAAGTTTGCACTTAAGTTTTCAAAAATTGAATTGAAGCGCTTTTTGCTATGTTCCGCTATGTATTGCGTTATTTCACCGATAATTTTGTTTAGATAATGCAGCTGTTGGTCTTTTATAAAGAATTGATAGAGGCCACCCTTTTTTAAATCTGCAATTTTAGCTTCAGCAGTTGCACCAGAAAGACAAATCATTTTTATTCGGTTCGAATAGGGTAGAATGTCAAAAACGGTTCCATCAGGAAGATTGAAATCGCTTAGAACCCAATCGTATTTATTCTTTTCCAGAAATTCTTTTGTTTCCTTAACGTTCGAACAATTTGTAATTTGCGCGTCCGGAAGGTTTTTCGAAATCACGCGGTTGATAGCCATTCGATCAACAAGGTCGTCTTCCATTATTAGAATTCGTATCATTGCTTACAGCTTGATTTCTTTGTTGATCAGCAAGTTGAATTTGAAACAGGTTCCTTTTCCCAATTCTGATTCAATTTCAATTTTTCCTCCATATAATTCTACGATCCTTTTAACAATCGTCAATCCAATTCCAGTACTTTCCATTTCATCTCGCGATTGCAAAGTTTTGAAAATTTGAAATACTTTTTCAAAATCTTTTGTGGGAATTCCAGGTCCATTATCTTGAAAACAAAAAACCAATTCATAGTCATTGGCTTCACAACTTATCGTAACCTTTGGAGATGGTTTATCATTGTATTTTATTGCATTCCCTATTAAATTTTGAAATAATTGCTCCAACCGAGTTCTATCTCCAAAAAAGATAGGCATATTGCCCTTAAATTCAAATAGAAAATTCGCGGGTGGAATAAGAATTTCAATGGTATTGTTGATAAGTGCATTGAGGTCGATAGCTTCTTTATAAACTTCAGATTTTGCAATTTTAGAATATTCTAGAATCGCATCTATAAAGCCGTGCATTCTATTTACACGGTTATTTAATAATTGAAGTTTTTGAATGCCTGGTTGATCTAGTAACTTACTATAGTCTTCAATCAGCCATGTGGACAAAGAAGAGATTGCTCTTAATGGTGCTTTTAAATCATGTGAAACGATGTAGGCAAAGTCATTTAACTCTTGATTTACCTTTTCCAGCTTGACTAACAGTTTTTCCCTTTTATCCTCAGCTTCTTTAATTTGGGTAATGTCACGAGCAATATCTCTTGAACCCGAAAAAATTCCATCCTTATAAATAGCTGTGGAGTTCACTTGTAAGTAGCGAATCGATCCATCCTTACGAATAATTCTACCGGTATAGTCGGAATAGTATCCATCCTGTACTAGCTTCTCTAGACTTTGTAAAGATTTTGCTCTATCATCAGGATGGACGATGTCAGCAATTTTAATGTTCTTTAGTTCAACACGGGAATACCCCAACAGCCTTTCGGCGGCAAGATTACCATCTTTAAAATTTCCTTTTTCATCTACAATGAGTAATGCATCATACATGTTATCAAAAAGATCAATGTATCGGGCGTTTGTCTCAGTTAAAGCTTGAAGGCCCATTTTCTGATCGGAAATATCTTGAACAGTTCCTGAAAAAATTTGGCGCCCATTGACTAAAGTTGGTTCTGCCTTAAATCGTGCAAAGATGATTTCATTATCCCAATCAAATAATCTGAATTCCGTTTCAATGCTGCAAATGTTCTGGCGAGCGAAAGTCAATAATTCCTTAAAATAGTCCTGGTCTTCAACATGAATTTGTTTGATGAAAAAAGAAATATTTAATGGCGCTTTATTTTTTGGAATACCAATAACTTGGTAGGCGTATTCCGACCACTCTAATTGGTCATTTACAACGTCATAACTAAAACTCGCCATCCTTGCCATGGTTTGAGAGTTAAGTAAGTCTTGTTTATTCTTTTCAAGTTCTACCACAGCCTTTTCTTCTTCTGTTATATCTTTGAAAAGCGAAAGAGTGTACCGTTCGTTTGGAGACGACAGTTTCATGGTAGTGATATCTGCAATAACAATTTGATTATTTGCTCGCCGAAGTCTCCATTTATATCGAATATTCCGTTCTTGGTTAATACGGCGAATAAGATTTTGCTTCGCTTCAGAAATGGGAATGTTATTCAGCTGAATATCTGAGCTATATTTCCAGTAATTTGAAAGCAGGGTTGAAGAAGATTCAATCCCTAAGTAATCTAATAATTTTTGATTGCATTGAATGTGTTTGTCTAGTAGGCTATCATAAATTAGAATACCATCGAAAACATTTTCGAAGAGATATTCAAATTCCTCCTTTTGTAAATTTAGAGGTTCCTGATTATTTATATTAGTTGGAATTTCTTTATGGATTGCTATCCAATAATCTTGAATGTCTCCCCTTATTTGGAAAGCTTTAATTGATGCAAAAAATAGAACACCATTAATTTTTCTCATTTGGCATTCGAATTCCAACTTTTCCCCCTTACTAACTGAGGTCCAAAATTTATCAAAATTTTGTTTAGAATTAGAGCCATCTGGTTGGAATTCAGGCATAAATCGATAGGGCCCTAATGTTGCAATTTCATGTGCTGCACTACCCAACATTTTCTCCATGGCAGGATTGACAAGGACCAATTTTCTATCCTTTAAATCCATTACCATAACCCCATCGTTAGAGCTATTTAAAAAACTGCCCAAGAAGGATTGTGATTCTAAACTGGTGGAAATGGAAAAACTCATTGCTAAGAATTAATTTCGTTTGCTTGAAGTTCATTTTCGTTTTTAAGCATTCTGTATATGGTGGATTTTCCAATACCCAGAATTTTAGCAACCCTACGCACATCATTCCCATACTTTCCAAGAAATAACTTAATAATATCTTGATTATACTCTTTCAATGTTTTGTCTTTTTCAAAAACTATAGGAGAACCTGTTAGACTATTAAATATGATGTCCTCAGGCTGAATAGCATTGCCCTCTGCGACAACAACTGCCAATTCAATAATGGCTTTTAATTCCCGAACATTTCCTGGGTAATGGTATTGCAGAAGTTTTTCCTTTGCGGCCTCACTTAATATCAGTTTTCCTAATTTGTTTTCTATTATGAACTCTTTTAAAAAATGGCTAATTAGGATATATAAATCCTTACCACGATCTCTCAATGGAGGAATTTTGATAGGTAGACCTAGCAATCGGTAATAAAGGTCTTCGCGAAAATTTCCTAGCTTAACCTCTTCGGCCAAATCTTTATTGGTGGCAACAATGAGCCTTGTGTCAAATGGGATTAACTCATTTCCTCCTACCCGTTGGATTTCTCTTTCTTGTAATGCCCGAAGCAATTTGGCTTGAATACTAAAATTCATTTCTCCAATCTCATCTAAGAAAAGAGTTCCTTTATCGGCTAACTCAAATTGACCAATTTTTCTGGTGGAGGCCCCGGTAAAAGCTCCTTTCTCATGTCCAAATAATTCACT